>JAAETT010000234.1 GCA_024228115.1 bacterium | reverse complement strand
TACGCGCGCCACCTCGTCCGGGCTCGGCGGGGGGAGAGGAAGGAAACGGGTCGTGTTGCTCTCGTCGCGGGTGTAGACGCCGTCGAGCGCGAGGGTGTGGAAGTGGAGGTTGAGGTTCAGGGCCGAGCCGAAACGTTGGACGAAAGTGACAGAGCCGCACTGGCTTCGCGGTATGCCCCACTGCCTCTTTGCGCGCCGGCGAAGCGCAGCGAAGAGCGCACGGAGAAAGGCACGCAGGACTTCGCTGGTGAGTGCAGCGTCGTAGGCGCAGCGGAAGCGGAGCGCGTAGGGCAACGTGAGCACCCACTGGCGGATGGGTACTTCCGGAAGGACGCAATCGACGAGATGTGCGGCGGTGTCCGCCATGCGGCGGCCGCCGCATGACGGGCAGAAACCGCGGCGTTTACACGAGAAGGGCACGAGGCGATCGTGGCCGCAGGCGTCGCAGTGGAGCTTCAGGAAGCCGTGAGCGAGGATCCCGCATCGGAGGTACGCGCGCAGCTCCTGCTCGATGAAGCGGGGCGCGGGGTGATCGCATTCGCGGGCGCTTGCCAGGAAGCTCTCGAGCTGCTCGCGGACGACCTCGTGTAATACGGTCTCCTCGGGTCGGTGCCGCTCGTATGCCGGTGCAACACCGGAGGTGCGATGGCCCGGGTGCGAGGGGGAGCCGGTTGCGAGCTCGGTATCCACACCCGGCGAACTCTGCGAACGGTATACCGCCCCAGGAAGAGCCTGTGGAATGCGGGAATTGCCGACCGGGCCAATACGAGGACCGGGCTTCACGCCCACGGGTTTCCCTGGGTTCACGCCGACCGAGGAGGCCTCTCATCTCGGGAGTCCCCAAGAGGCCGAGCAATGCCCAGGCGGCAGCTTTCTCATTCACATCGAGCCGCACGGCGATGGCGCCTCCGGCGGGCTTCCGGTTCGGCGCGTTACTTCGGGCCCGGCGACTTCCATTGCGCCGTCAGTCGTACGCTGTCTCCCCGATACCCCTCGTTCCCGATGTCATCCGACTCCTCGAAGAAAGCGACCCTCTGACTCGCGAGCGCGCAATTTGGGAGCCAGGAGGAGCGCGGCGCGAGCACTGCCACCGCGCGATGAAGAGTGGTGAGCGCACCTTCAATCGGCCCACCGGATGGATCTGGGATGATGTTCGCTACGAGCTCGATCTTTCTAGGTGCAAGGGCACTTCCAGGCGCCGAATCTCTGCGGATTCCCCGCGTGGTGCAGCCTTCCGGGGAGGAACGCGCGGGGTTCTTTCTGGATACGCGTATGGGCGACCCGATGCACCCCATCAGGCCTCCGAAGGTTGCGGCCTCGCGGCGCTCGCGTCGAAGTCGTGGCCGACGACTGATGGGCCAGATTGGGGATTCTGGGGGTTGATGGAGGCGGCAAATCGTAATGCAAGATAAACAGATGGAGGATTCGCTGAGATCCTGAGCTGCAGCGCGGGGTTAGTGCGTGGAGACTGGAATTCCGGCGCGGTGCCGACTCCATCACGTCGGAGGGAAGAAGTGCCGAGGGATTTCGGTGGATCCCGTTGGGTGGATTGTCAACGCATCGCGGCTCTGGTACACCCGATGTGAGCCCGCCAGGAGCCCGTGTTCCGCGCCTTCTCGAGGTGGAACATGAGATCCTTCGCTCCGTCTACGATCGATCCTTCACAACCGGTTTTCCGTTGCCAGCTGGGGGCGTCGGAATGAGCGGGGATCGCGCACAGCACTCGCCCCGCCACCAGCCCGATCTGGCGAAGAGCAGCCCGCTGAATCTTGATGCTCGGCTCGCGCTTTCTCTGGCTGAAGCCGCCCGGACGCTTGGCGTATCCGAGCGTCACCTCCGGAGCATCCTCCCAGAGCTTCCTCACCTCCATCTGGGTGCCCGGGTTGTGATCCCCGTGGACGCGCTTCGCGAGTGGCTCCGGGGCAGGGCAGAAAACGAAGACGCGGCGTCGCAGGGGCTTGCGGACGAAATCCTCCGTGAGCTCGAGAGGTAGCGCGGCAATGACCGAATCCGTCACCGTGGAGTACGATGATCCCCCGCAGAGCAGGGGGGACGAACCATGGCCGCCAAGGTGCGCTGGATGCGCGAGGCCTGGTGGGTCGTCATCCACAAACAGGGGCAGCGACGGAAGAAGCGCATCGGTTCGACGAAGAGGGATCAGCGTCAGGCCCGGGAGATCGCTGAGAGGATCAACGCGGCGCTCATTCTCGGCGTTTCGCCGGGCCAGGAAGAGGAGCAGAAGCCACCGGCGCTCTCCACAGCCGAGGCTCTGGAGAGCTGGCATGCGGCCTATGCGGCGACGATGAAGCCCTCCTACCGCGTCAGCTCGAAGGCGGTGATTCGGCTCCATCTCGAGCCGTTCTTCGGGCACCTCGACGTGCGGGAGATTCGCGAGGAGCACCTGCTCGAGTTTGTGCGCGTGAAGCTCTCCGAGCCGCGCCCAACCCACGCGGAGAAGAGCGTGCCAGCGCCTCCTCTCAAGCCCGCCACGGTGAGGCTCCACCTGGCGATTCTTCGGCGCGTTCTGGGCCTGCTGGAGCGTGAGCAGGTGATCCCGAGAAACCCGGCCAGAGGCATCGGGGAGATCATGCGCCGGGTCGGGCGTGCGGCAGCCACGGAGACCGTGGAGGTCGATCACTGGACCCGCTGGGAGGTCGAGACGCTGCTCACGCTGGCGCGCCGCCGAGAGCCGGGTTTCGCGCCTCTTCTGGTTCTGCTGTTCGCGACAGGGTGTCGCCGTGGCGAGGCGCTCGGGCTTCGTTGGGCCGACGTCGATTTCGATCGCCGGCACCTGACGGTTCGGCGGGCGATCACGAAGGAGGGCACCACGACACCGAAGAGCGGCAAGGCGCGCCGCGTTCCGATGACGCAGGAGCTCGCTGAAGAGCTGTTCGATCTTCTCGCCCAACGCCGGCGGGATTCGATCACACGGGGATGGAGCGACGTTCCCTCGTGGGTCTTCTGCTCAAAGGTCGGAGGAGCTCCCGATCCGAGCAACACCGAGCGCACCTGGTTGCGGCTCCGTCGCCACGCCCAGAAGCACGGTGTGCGGCCGCTCAAGCTCCACTGCGCTCGTCACACATGGGCCACCTTCGCCTTGGCAGCAGGTCGCAACGTTCGTTGGGTGGCGGACGTTCTCGGGCACGCGGATCCCGCTCTCACGTTGCGCGTGTACGCCCACGCGATGCCGGTCGAAGCCGCCGATCTCTCGTTCGCCGAGTTCGGGCGGGGCTCGGAGCGGGAGCGTGGCGACCCCGGACGGCCCTATACGGCCCCTGCATCACAGCCGAGCAATGATGCGTCGCTCGACGAGAAGACCGCCGACGCTGGAAACCCCAACGATTCCGATCCCGTTGCCGACGTTAAGGATGGTGGCCCAGGCCAGAATCGAACTGGCGACACCCGCATTTTCAGTGCGGTGCTCTACCAACTGAGCTACCGGGCCACGGGGCCGCGTAGCGTAGCCACAAAGCTGCGGGCGAGCCAGCGGGGTGAAAGGGCACTGTCCCCTGCGAAATCAAAGGGTTACGAGCTGCCCTCGTCCCATTCGCGGCCTCCTCGGGAGGGCGCCTCGGGCTCGGTTGCTTCCTCTGGAGCGGCGCTCGCAGAGCCGCTTTTTTCGATTCTTGCGTCGAGGAGGACCACGTTGGTCTGGGGGCGGTTCCCCGTGCCGGTTGGAACCCGGCTGATTGCATCGACCACGTCGATCCCTGCCGTGACCTGGCCGATCACGCTGTACTGGCCATCGAGATGGCGGCTGTCTTCGTGGACGATGAAGAATTGGGAACCTGCACTGTTGGGCTGGGCCGTGCGCGCGAGGGCGACGATGCCTCGCACGATGGAGACCTGGCTGAACTCGTCGGGGAGTGTGTAGCCGGGGCCGCCCATTCCATCGTTGGACGGATCGTCGTCCTTGGAGTTGGGGTCGCCCCCCTGGATCATGAAGCCGGGGATCACCCGGTGGAAGAGGGTGCCGTCGTAGAAGTCAGCTTCGGCCAGGGAGATGAAGCTCTCGACGTTCTTCGGGGCGAGGCCGGGGAGGAGTTCGATCCGGATCTCACCGAGGTCGGCGATCTCGAGGATCGCGATGTCTCGAGGCGCTGCAGCTTCGGGCACGGGGATGACCGGCGCGGCGGCGCGGGGTTCCGGATGTTTCGTGGCAGCCGCGTCCGTTTCGACGTTGTCCTGACTTCCGCAGCCGATCGCAAACCCAATTGCCAACAGGCCGACAAGCGCCAAGAGGCCTCCCAGCCAACCGCGTCTTTCTCGCTTCACTCCCCACCCCCTGGTAGCGTTCCCTCATGCAAGGTCCCACGTCGAGTCTCTGGAGTGTAGGGAGGAGCGCCGCGTTTGCCGGCCTCCTGATCGCGTTGTCGTTGGCGCAGGGCGCCCAGGGGGCTGCGCCTGCGCCGACGCGTAGCCGCGGCGGAATGGTTGCAAGCCCCCAGAAGGATGCGACGCGCGCCGGGGTCGAGATGCTCGAGGCCGGCGGCAATGCGGTCGATGCCGCGGTCGCCACGGCTTTCGCGCTTTCGGTGACGGATGCCCATCACTCCGGAATCGGCGGCGGAGGCTTCCTGCTGATTCGATTGGCCGATGGACGCACCATTGCTCTCGATGCTCGCGAAACCGCGCCCGCTGCAGCCACAGCGGAGATGTATCTGGCGGAAGGTCTTCCCGAGCATGCTTCGCGCATTGGTGGGTTGGCCGTGGGCACGCCAGGACTCGTGCGCGGGTTGACTGAGGCGCTCGCTGAATACGGCACGCTGCCCCTTGCGCGGGTGATGGAGCCGGCAATCCGGCTGGCTGAGGAGGGCTTCGCGGTCGGGCCTCGCCACACCGCGAGCATCGCGTTCTGGCAAGGGCTGGGCATCGCCGCGCATTTCCCGGAGACGGCGCGCATCCAACTTCCCGCCGATGGCAGCCCGATCGAGCCTGGCTTCCGGCTGGTGCAGACCGACAAGGCGAAGACCTTGCGCGCAATCGCGGCGCGAGGAGCTGACGCGTTCTATTCCGGTGAGATTGCCGAGGCGATCGTCGCCGCCACACGCGCCTACGGCGGCATCCTCACGCTAGAGGATCTGGCGGGCTACACCACGCGCACGCGAGAACCCATTCGCGGCAGCTACCGCGGCCATGAGGTTCTCTCCTTCCCTCCGCCGTCGTCCGGCGGTGTCGCCCTCGTCGAGATGCTGAACATCGTCGAGCCCTACGATCTGGGAGCGATGGGGGCAGGGTCTTCCGCCAGCCTGCACCGGATTGCCGAAGCGATGAAACTCGCCTTCGCCGATCGGAACACCTTCCTGGGTGATGCAGATTTCGTGGACGTTCCCGTTGCCTGGCTGATCTCGAGTGAGCGGGCTGATGCGCTGCGTTCGCTCATCAATCCGGCCTGGTGGAAGCGTGCGCCCTGGACCTGGGGACGCCCGGAAAACGCGATCCAGGTCGAAGCACCTGGCGAGCCGCCCCATGGCGGAGGGACGACCCACCTCTCGGTCACCGATGCAGCGGGCAACGCAGTTTCCATCACCCAGACGATCAATCTGATCCTCGGCTCCGGGATCACCGTACCCGGCACGGGAATCCTGTTGAACGACGAGATGGATGATTTCTCGATCGCGCCCGGGACGCCCAACGCCTTCGGCTTGATCGATACCCGCGGCGCGAATGCGATCGCCCCGGGCAAGCGCCCACTCTCGAGCATGACACCGACGATCCTCGTGAAGGATGAGAAGGTCCGCATGGTCACCGGCAGTCCCGGCGGCCCCCGCATCATCACCACGACACTCCAGTCGATCGTGAATGTCATCGACTACGGAATGGACGTACAGGAGGGGCTCAATTTCCCGCGCTTCCATCACCAATGGGTACCGGACAGGCTGTTGGTCGAACCCGCGACCCCCGCCGACGTGGTAGACGCACTCCGCGACCGCGGGCATGTCGTGGAGATCTCCAAGCGCAACTGGTCCAGCGCGCAGGCGATCGTCGTGGACCCGGATGGCGTGCACCTGGGCGCAAGCGATCCCCGTGGCGACGGACGAGCCCAGGGCCCCTCCGCCCCGTCTAGCTCTCTTCGGGGCGAATGATGGCGAGGGTGGAGGCTTCGAAATCGATGACGCGTTCAGCGACGCGCCTGACGTCTTCGGCCGTGACGCTCCGGACCTGCTCCGGGTAGAGAGAATGCGCTTCGGGGCCCAGGCCGTAGCGGGTGTCGAGGGCCAGCTGGAGGGCGCGACTGCTACTGCGTTGGGCGTCGATGGCGTGGTGCCCGATCAAGTAGCGGCGTGCCCGTTCGAGTTCGGGTTCCGGCACGGGCTCGGAGGCCGCGCGACGTAACTCGTCGGCGATGCCGCTCTTGGCTTGCTCGAGCTTTTCCGGTGCGGTCGCGATGTAGACAGCGAAACTCCCGGGCGCGACGCCTTCGACATTCACGGCGGTGACCGAGTAGGCGAGGCTTTGACGGTCGCGGAGTTCGAGGAAGAGCCTTCCGCCCTGGCCGGCCAGGGCCTGGGAGAGCATTTCGAGGGCGATCCGATCCGGGTCGTGAACCGTGAGGCCGCGGAAGCCCATCACCAGATGGGCCTGGGCCCGATCCTTGAATTCCTCGGCAACGCGAATGCCGGGTGCCCGGGGTTCCTCTGCCGGAAGCGTCGCGCCGAGATCGCTTCCAGAGGGAAGCTCACCGAGACGGCGTGAGAGTTCGCCCGCCGCTTCGTCCGGGTCGATGTCCCCAGCGACCGCCACGACCAGGTTGTTGCCGCCGACGATCTCGCGATGGGCCGCCTCGAGGGCCTCTCGGTCGAAGCGCGTCACCGTCTCGACCGTACCTGAGAGTGGAAGGCGATAGGGGTGGCGTCGGAATTCGGTGCGACTGAAGAGGTCGAAGGCCCGGGCGGAGAGTCGATCCTCGCGCCTCGCAATGGCGGCCAGCGTGTCCCGCCGTTCGCGCTCGATTTCGTCAGCCGCAAAGCCCGGCGAGAGGATGGCCTCGCAGAAGAGATCGAGGACGGGCAGGAATTGCTCCCGGGTCGCGTCCATCGTCAGGCCGGAGCTGTTGCGCCCGGAGAACCCATCGACATCACCCGCCAGGTTCTCGACCTCGCGGGCGAAATCCGCGGAGGATCGGCCCTGCGTACCCCGCAGCCACATGCCCGCAAGAAAGCCCGCCAGGCCGGCGGACTCTTCGGTCTCGGAGAGTTGGCCGCCTAGCATTGCAGCGCGAACGGCAACCACGGGAACGTCCGGTCGTGGCGTTACGACGAGTCGGGCGCCACTTGCGAGGGTGTAGGTCTGGATCTCTTCGCTGCGAGCGCTTCCGGTCGATTTGGCGGCCGGGGAGCGCGCTTCGTGTTGCGGGGCGGCTGCTGCTCGTGTGGCCCGTTCTCCGGCGCGTTGCACGGCGGCACGGATGCCCTCTTCATTCACGGCGCCCGTTCCCTCCGGGAGCACGCCGGCAATCGAGAGGGATTGGCTCCCCAGGTAGGCAACGGCTACGCGTTGCAGATCCTGGGCGGTGGCCGTGCGCACGGCCTCCAGGTAGCGATCCGCCTGCCGATGATCTCCCGCCAAGACCTGGAAACTACCGAGCTTCCGCGCCATGCCCGAAACGCTTTCGCCCTCCCAGGCTTGGCTCGCCAGGAAGTTGGCGCGGGCGCGCTCGAGTTCTGCCTCGCTCACAGGCTCGTGGCGCACACGCTCGGTCTCGCGCACGATGGCCTCGACGACGTTTTCGGTTTGCTCCGGCTCGAGATCGACGGTGGAACCGAACAACCCCGGCTCGAACGGCGTGTAGCAGGAAGCGTCGATGCGATCGCAGAGCCCGGCTTCCTCTTTCACCCGCCGTACGAGGCGTGAGCTTTCTCCGCCACCCAATACGTAGGCCAACAGATCGAGGAGCGGGGTGTCCGGATGGGCCAGGTTCGTTGCGGGCCAGGAAAGGTCCAGGCAGGCGCGTTCGAAGGGGCGGCGCTCGAGCGCGACACGCAGGCCCTCTTGAGAGGACTCGGCGGCGCGCCCACGTGTTGGCGCAGGCGTTTCTGCCTTCGAGAAGGCGGCGGCGATCTGCTCGCGCATCCATCCCGTCTCGAAATCTCCCGTGGCGACCACCACGAGGTTCGTAGGCGTATACCAACGACGATAGAAGGCGCGCAGCCTCTCCGGCGTCAGAGACGCCACGCTCTCGCGACTGCCCAGGATTGGAGCCCGATAGGGATGGGTTCGATAGGCGGTGGAGAAGATGAGGTCCGACAGGACGTGGTGGGGCTCATCCTCTGAACGGCGGATCTCTTCCAGCACCACCTCGATCTCCCGACGTGTCTCCTCCGGGTCGAAGAGCGAGTGTTGGGTGGCATCCGCCAACACGTCCAGACCCACCGCGATGGCATCGCTCGGAAGTGTGGCGTGGTAGCAGGTCGTATCGAAGGAAGTCCAGGCGTTGATGCGCCCGCCTACGCCCTCGAGGGTGCCCGCGATTTCGCCGACGCCCCGGGTCTCCGTGCCCTTGAAGAGCATGTGCTCATGGAAGTGGGCGAGGCCGGCTTCGCCGGGTCCTTCGTCTGCGGCACCGACCTGCGCCAGCACCTGGATTTCCGCCACCGGGGCGACATGGGCTTCGCGCAGGAGGAGGGTAGGGCCTTCGGGCAGGGTCTCGACGTGAACGGGGGCGTGCATCGGGGCAGGATAGCGCTCGCCGGCGGGGGGCTCAGCGCCTCCGGGGGGCTCGATCTGGCCACAGGACCTCGCGGAGGGCGGGGCCCCTCAACTCCCGCCCGCGCTCGGAGGCCGGCCACCCACGAGAACCGGGAATTGTCTGCCCTCAGCGGCTGTAGGGGAATGGCTGAGTTCCCCTTGGGCGTTTTGGACAACGAGCCGAGCCCCGTCCGGCGCGAACTGGACGATGTACGCCTTTCGGATTCCGTCGCTGCGGTTGGGTCCGGTTCGGTGGGGCGTCAGGCTGGAGAAGACGACGATGCTCCCTGCCCGAGCCGGCGCGGGCAGGCCCTCGTGCTCGTCAGAAAGGCAGCGGAACCCGAGGTCGGTGAGCTCGTGGCCGAGGGTCCCTTCGCGATGCAGGCCGGGTGCGACTTCCGGGCAGCCGTTCTCCGGGGTGGCGTCGGTCAAGGCCACCCAGCAGGTCAGATATTGCTGGGGCTCGATGTACGTGTAGCCATTGTCCTGGTGCCAGGGGAAGGGATCGGCGGTGCCCGGCTTCTTGTACACCGCCTGGTCCCAGTAGAGCCGGACATCGGGGCCAATCACATCCGCCACGATGTCGCGGAACAACTCCGAACTCACGAAGTTCCTGAGCGTGTCGGACTTCGTCACGAGATGGGTCGTGAAGGTGATCTCGTTGGACCGCGCGATGAAGAGCTTGCCGTCCTTGCATGTACGAAGGAAGGCTTCCGTCTGCGCTTCGAAGGGGTCGATCTCCGAAACGACGCGTTCCAGGACGTCGGCGGGAATCACGTCCTCCATGACGAAGTAGCCCTTCTCGTTGTAGAGATCGGCCTGGGCCTGGCTGAGCGTTCGGAATGGACCCTGGATCGGATGCCAGTCGAAGCCCTGGTTGAGTTCGTGTCGGGGAAGGCTCACCCTGGCTCCAGTCGCTTCATCAAGCGTTTCGTGAAGAGGTAGGCGTCGCCGGGCCACCGAGCGGAAACATACAGGTCATCCTCGACGACGAATGCAGGGGAATCGTCCTCGTTGGTCCCCCGGGTTCCGATCGTGATCGGGCCCCTCTCGAATTGCGCGTCTGCATCATCGAGGGCCGCGCGAACTTCGGCTTCGACATAGGCAGGGTAGGTCCGGTAGTAACGCCCGAGCTTCCAGAAGGTGAGAGCGTAGGCGAGGGCTTCCATGTAGCGGGGCAGACAGGTCGTACGATGTGACGCCAGGACGCTCCGGCCGGTCGCCGGGTCTCGCGTTCGCGCCAGGACGAGGACACCGTGGCAGATGGCTCCGATCGGGCGGGCGAGGCCGCAGAAGCTGGCGACGCGCTCCTGGAGCAGCTCACTTGCCAGGAATTGGCGCATGCCGGGCGCGTGCCCGCCTGGAAGCAGGAGCGCATCGAACTCCTGCATCGCGAGATCCTTCCAGCGCAGGGGATTCCGGAAGCCGGACCCCGTTTCCATCTCGCGGTAGAACGCGCGGGCTTCCGGCTCGGCGCCGAGTTGGCCGAAGAGGACGCCCGTGAGAAGCAGGGGATCTGCTTCGGCAGCGCGGCCCTCTTCGGTCGCAAAGACGACCTCGTGCCCTGCCTCGGTGAGGAGGCGCCACGGTACAGCGACTTCGGTCACGTCGAAGTCGAGATCCGGGAGCGGGACGAGGACGCGCGCCATGGCCGGGGCGTAGCACGGCTCGAGCGCTGGCACACCAGGAGGCCGACGTCGTACCCGATGTCGTATCTGCCAGGCGGTAGCAGCGCTCTGAAGTGTGCGCGCCCGGTTGCGAGGCGTTGCCGCCCTCCCAGCCTACCTGCGGCAGGCAGAACCCGCCGAGTGGACTGATAGTATGGCAACGTGACGCAGGAGGACATCGGAGTCTACGTCCACGTGCCATTTTGTGAGCGCGTGTGTCCCTACTGTGATTTCGCGGTCGTCGCTCGGCGTGTCGTGGATCCAGCCGAGGAGGCGCGCCTGGTCGCGGCTCTCCACGCGGAGCTCGGTGCCCGGGCGCCCGCGTATGCGGGGCGCCGTCTCGTGACGCTCTACTTCGGCGGCGGGACGCCGTCACTGCTCCAACCCGCGTCGATCGCAGGCCTGATCGATGCGACCCGGGCGCAATGGAATCCGAGCGATGATCCCTTGGAGATCACGCTCGAGCTCAACCCGAGCACCATCGAGCGCGAACGGTTGCCGGCCTTTCGAGACGCCGGTGTGAATCGCCTCTCGATCGGCGTGCAGTCCTTCGACGATGGCTGCCTGCATCGGCTGGGCCGTGCCCACCGGGTGGAGGAGGCCCACCGAACGCTCGCGGCCGCCCGTGAGGCGGGCTTCACCGATCTATCCTTGGATCTGATCTTTGGCGTGCCGGGCCAGGATCTCCAGGGGGTGCGCGAGGACGTACGCGCGGCGCTTGCCTACCGGCCCGAGCATGTTTCGGCCTACGGGCTGACGGTGGAGGAGGGCACACCCTACGCAACCGCCGTGGCACGCGGCCAGCTCGAGCCGCCGGATGACGAAACCGGAGCCGCCATGATGGAGGCCGTTTCCGCGGATCTCGGAGCCGCCGGCCTGGAGCGATACGAGATTTCCAACTACGCCCGGCCGGGATACGAGGCCCGCCACAACCGGCGCTATTGGCGTCGGGAGCCGGTCTTGGGGATCGGCGTTGGCGCTCATTCCAGCGAGGCGGCGGGCCCCGGCACGCCCTTCGGGGCGCGCCGCGCCAACGAGCGCCAGTTGGCCGCCTGGTTGGCCCGGATCGAGAGCGGCGGCGGCGCCCATCCACCCGAGGTCGACGTGCTGACCGAGCGGGCGGCTCGTGCCGAGGCGGGTTTTCTTGGGCTCCGAACCCGACCGGGTCTGAATCGGCACGGTTTCGAAGAGGAATTCGGCCTGCTGCCCGATGTCTGCTGGCCGGTGCTTCGGGAACTTCGGGAGGCCGGATTGCTCGAGGAGGTCGATGACGCGTGGCGGCTCACCCTACGGGGCTGGCTGCTCTCGGATACGGTATTCGAGCGACTCGTGTAGGGCTTTCGTTGACGCTCCGACGGGCCGATGGTATGGGTCAGCTATCTGATTTCATTGGGTTTTCCGGTCCACGGGCAATCGTGGACGGACCCCGAGGGGCGATTCGTTCTGTCCGATCTTCCGCACACGCAATCCCCGCACGGCCCGCTTCTCTCGGGTCGCCAGGGCCAGGTGATGAACGTCGTGGTTTCGTCCTACGTCGGAGAGGCCGCGCCGGTGGCCTCGGACACGATTTCCGCCCTCCTGCCCGTGGCGCTCTCTTCAGCGAGTGTGCGAACGACCCTTGCTGAACTCGGCGAGCTTTCGCTCGTCATCAAACCGCACCGTTCTGCCGGAAGCATGCCGACGCTCGATGGCTTCCGCGTCTACGTGGACCAATTGCTCGAGCCGCGTGGCCTGGGCCCTTACGAAGAGCGCGACGTTGCAGGTCAGCTCGAATCGGAGGCGGCGCCGGGTCTGGCGACCGGGATTTCACGATTGCTTTCGCAACGCACTCGCCAGATGGGCTTCGTCCTCGCACCCCGTCTGGAGCGCGCCGTGATGCGGCATGTGAGCTTCGTTCGTGTCTCCTCCGAGCGTGTGCTCTGCGTGCTCGTCTCGAGCGACGGTGCGGCCTATCAACGCATCTTCGACCAGGTCGGCCGGAGGGATCAATCCCACCTGGATCGTCTGGCCGCCACGCTGAACGAGCGAATCGTCGGGGAGACGCTGCCTTCCCTCCGACGCAGGCTACTCGAAGAGGCGGACGATCTACGCGGAGAGTCGGATCTGCTGCTCGAGCGCGCCTTGCGCCTCGGTCGGTCGGCCTCCGGCTCCGAAGAGGAAGGCGAGGTGCTGGTGGCCACCTGGCTCGCATTGCTCGAACAACCCGAGTTCCATGACGTCGAGCGCGTCCGCGCACTCCACGCCGCGCTCGAGGAGAACGAGCGCCTCGTCGAGGTGATCGATCACGTTCTTCGGGATGACGGCGTGACGATCGCGTTTGGTGATGATACCGGGGAGCCGGCCCTGAAGGGCTGCGTCGTCGTCGCGGCGCCCTATGGAACGGGCGAGCACCGCAGTACGCTCGGTGTCATCGGTCCGAGCCGGCTCGACTACGCCCGGGTGGTACCGCTGGTGGATTGTGTGTCGCGTCTCGCGACGGACTGGGTGGGAGCACAATGAGTCAAGTGGGTGATGACAAGGAGCGGAGTGAAGGCTGGGAGGCCCTCACCGAAGAGCCGTCCGAGGGGACCCTCGCGCCGAGTGCCGAGCTCGAGGATGCGCTGCGCGAGGCGGCCGAGGCCGTCGAAGCCCGAGAAGAAGAACGCAACCAGCCCAAGGGCGATGGGCCCGCGTTCGCTGTGCCGAGAGAAGCACATGAGCGCGTGCTCGAAGAGCTGGAGGGCCAGAAGGAGGCCGGCCTGCGGATGCAGGCCGATTTCGAGAATCTCCGCCGTCGATCTCTCCGGGATCGACAGGACGCTCACGCGTATGGCCACGAGGGGCTGGCACGGGATCTCCTCGGCACCGTGGACGATCTCGAGCGCGCCATCGAACACGCAAAATCCAGTGGCCGCGGGGATTTCGAGAGCATCTTGCAGGGTGTCGAGCTGGTCCGGAAGGAGCTCCTGACGGCTCTCGCCCAGCACGCGGTCACCCCTGTAGAGGCAGAGGGGATGGCTTTCGACCCGAATGTGCATGAGGCCATGGCCCAGGCGGAGAGCGAAGAGGCCGAGGCAGGCACGGTTCTCCAGGTGCTTCAGCCTGGCTATCAGCTCCGCGATCGGCTTCTTCGGCCTGCCCGGGTCGTAGTTTCGCGAAAGCCCGAGGCCGAACTGGCCGAAAAGCCCGAGGACGAGAGCGAAGAGTAGGCGGGGTGGCTCGAGGGTCGCCCGGTCTGGAGGGGCGGCGTTCGATGAGCAAGGTCATTGGGATCGACCTGGGAACTACCAACTCGTGTGTCTCCTTGATGGAGGGCGGCGAGCCGCAGGTAATTCCCAATGCGGAGGGTGCGCGCACGACGCCCTCCATGGTTGCCTTTACCGAACAGGATGAAATCCTGGTTGGGCAGGTGGCGAAGCGACAGGCCGTCACGAATCCGGTGCGGACGCTCTATGCCGTGAAGCGATTGATCGGGAGCAAGTTCGATGCGGAAGTGGTCACCCGCTTCGCCGAGCATGCACCCTTTGATATCGAGGCCGCCGAGAACGGCGATGCCTGGCTGCGTATCGGCGATCGCCTCTGCTCGCCGCCCGAGATCCAGGCCATGGTGCTCGGGAAGATGAAAGAGGTCGCCGCCGAGTTTCTCGGTGAGGATGTGACGGATGCCGTGATCACGGTTCCCGCCTACTTCAACGATGCCCAGCGCCAGGCCACCAAGGACGCGGGCAAGATCGCTGGACTGAACGTCCTGCGCATCATCAACGAGCCCACCGCCGCGGCGCTTTCCTATGGCATCGGTGACGAGAGCGACGACGACAAGATCGTCGCAGTCTTCGACCTCGGCGGTGGTACCTTCGATATCTCGATCCTCGAGCTCGGGGACGGTGTCTTCGAGGTGAAGAGCACCAACGGCGATACCCACCTGGGCGGCGAAGATTTCGATCAGCGCATCGTCGACTACTTGATCGAGAGCTTCCAGGAGGCCGAGGGAATCGATCTCCGTGAGGACAAGATGGCGTTGCAGCGGCTCAAGGAAGCCGCGGAACGTGCCAAGCACGAGCTTTCCTCTTCGCCCGAGACGGATTTGAACCTGCCGTTCATTGCGGCGGATGATTCCGGGCCGAAGCATCTGAACGTGACGGTCACCCGCGAGCGCCTCGAGGCGTTGGTGGCGGATCTCGTCGACCGCCTGGTGGAGCCTTGCGAGACCGCGGTCGAGGATGCGGAAATCGCAAAGGACGGGATCGATGAGGTGATCCTGGTGGGCGGCATGACCCGCATGCCTCGCATCCAGGAGAAGGTCGCGGAGATCTTCGGCAAGAAGCCTCACAAGGGCGTGAACCCGGATGAGGTGGTTTCCTCGGGTGCTGCCATTCAGGCCGGCGTGTTGAAGGGTGAGGTCGAGGACGTACTGCTCCTCGATGTCACGCCCCTCTCTCTGGGCGTCGAGACCCAGGGCGCTGTGTTCACCAAGATCATCGAGAAGAACAGCACCATTCCCGTGAAGAAGAGCCAGGTGTTCTCGACGACCGAGGACAACCAGAACGTCGTGCGGATCCACGTGCTCCAGGGCGAGCGCGAGATGGCCGCGGACAACAAGAGCCTCGGCCGCTTCGAACTGATTGGCGTTCCGCCGGCGCCTCGGGGCGTTCCGCAGATCGAGGTCAGCTTCGAGATCGATACGGACGGCGTCGTGAGTGTTTCGGCGAAGGATCTCGGGACGAGCAAGAGTCAACAGATCCGCGTCACGGCCTCATCGGGTTTGAGCACCGATGAGATCGACCAACTCGTGGACGAGGCCAACGCGAACGCCGATGCCGACAAGGAGCGCCGCGGCATGGTCGACCTGGAGAACAAGGCCGACGGCCTTGCCTACAGCACCGAGCGGACGCTCGAAGAATATGCCGAGCACATTGCCGAGGAAGACCGGCTGGCACTCGAGGCCGCCGTCGAGAAGACCCGTGCCGCGCTGGGTGGCAACGATGTCGCCTCCCTGGAAAGCGCCATCGACGAGCTGTCGGCCCTTTCCTACCAGATGACCGAGACGCTTTACGCCACCCTCGGCGAGGAAGAGGAAGACGAAGAGTAGCGGAAAGAACGTCCTGTTCCCCGCGGGGGCGCTTGACCTTCGGGCAACAGTGACGATCTTCCCGCCCTCGCATGGCCAAGCGTGATTACTACGAGGTGCTGGGTGTCTCTCGAGGCGCCTCGGGCGAAGAGCTCAAGAGCGCATACCGCAAGCTCGCCCTGGAGAATCATCCGGATCGCAATCCCGATGACGCTGCGGCAGAGGAGCGCTTCAAGGAATCCTCCGAGGCCTACGCGGTCTTGTCCGACGACGCCAAGCGCTCCCAATACGACCAGTTCGGTCATCAGGGAATGGGAGCCGGGGGGCCTGGCGGCTTTCCCGGGGGCTTCCAGGATGTCGGGGATCTGTTCAACGATCTGTTCGGTGATCTCTTCGGCGGGCGAATGGGCGGGCGCGGCGGTCGGGGTCGCGGGCAGCGAGGGGCCGACCTCCGATACAACCTGGAGATCGATCTGCTCGACGTCCTCGAGGGCAAGGAGGTTTCCCTCGACCTCCCGAAGATGATGGTCTGCGAAACCTGTACCGGTTCAGGTGCCCAGGAGGGCTCCGAGCCGGAGCGTTGCGGGCGTTGTCAGGGCACGGGGCAGGCGATCTTCCAGCAAGGGCTCTTCCGTATCAGTCGGCCTTGTGATGCCTGTGGCGGCGAAGGCTTCGTCGTGCGCGATCCGTGCAACGATTGCCGGGGAAGTGGGCGCAACGAAGGTCAGAAGACGATCAAGGTGCGGATCCCGGCCGGCATCGAGGAAGGCATGCGTCTGCGTGTCGCCGGCGAAGGTGAAGCCGGCATTTCCGGTGGCTCGCCTGGCGATCTGTACGTGGTGGTGCACTTGACGGAGCATCCCTTCTTCGAGCGTGACGGCTCGGACCTTCTCGGCGAAGTTCCTGTTCCGCTCGTCCATGCTGCGCTCGGGACCGAGGTGGAAGTGCCGACCCTCGAGGGCAAGGTGAAGATGCGGATTCCGGAAGGCACCCAGCCCGGCAAGGTCCTTCGCCTCCGGGGGAAGGGCCTTCCGTCGCTCAATGGAAGCGCCCGCGGCGACCAATTGGTGCGCGTCTTCGTCGAGGTCCCGACGAAGCTCACCGGCCGACAGCGGGAGTTGCTCGAGCAATTCGCCGAAGAAACCGGAACCGATGTTTCGCCCGTTACCAAGGGCTTCCTCGACAAGCTCCGGGATCTCTTCGATTGAGGCGGGGGGCCTTCGGCAGCGCGGTGGTCTTGTTTGGCGCCCTGCTCCTGATCGGTTGTCAGTCGCCACTGGATCGCAGAGGCGCTCTCGGTCGAGCCGCCTACCTCGATGCCCTGGCCGTGCTGGCGGGCGACGAGGTCGCCGGCCGGGATGCCCTTGGCACGTTCCTCCAGGCGAACCCGAACAGCCTGTATGCGGATGACGCGGCGCTGCGTCTGGCCGAACTCGCGCTCGCCGAGGGCCGCTCCGCCGAGGCCCGGCGCCATCTCGAGTGGGCCGTGCAGCAACACCCCAATGGTGACAAGAGCGATGCGATCCGGTTGGAGCTGGCCGGCGTGGAACTCGACGCGGGTGAGACCGAGGCGGCAGCGCGCACGGCCGAGGCCATCCGCATCTCCCTGCTGGATGCGGAGCGAAGACGGCGCGCCCATCGCCTCAAAGCGGCCGTTGCTCGTGCGGGCGGCGACTCCGATGGGGAGCTGCGTTGGCTCGGCCGGGTTCGCGCCGATCAGGAGGAGCCCGAGGAGACGGCGCGGGTCGAGGCGCGCATCGATGAACTCCTCGCCGGTCTCGATGGCCCAGGCCTGGAGCAGGCGGGCCAGAGCCTGGGCCGTCGCCAGCCGGCTGGCCGGCTGTGGCTCTACCGGGCCGAGCGCGCCCTGGCGGAGGGCAACCGGTCGGCAGCCCAGGCTGCGTTCGCCCGAGCCGAACGGTTGCCCCTGACACCCCCCGAAGCCGGGCGCCTCGCGCATCTGAAGGCGCGCCTGGCACGGGCCAACACGCCTGGATCCAACGAACTCTCCGGCTGGAACCCGGCCGACGGCAGCGGAACCTGGGCCTTGCCTGACGAAGCCGCAACCCTCGGTGTGGTGCTCCCCCTTTCCGGGCCCTATGCCGAGTTTGGACGAGAAGCCCTTCAGGGCGTGTTGATGGCCACCGGGCTGTTCGATGACGGCCGCCCCGCGCCCTCAGCGCTTCGCCTCCTGGTTCGCGATAGTGGCGGAGACGCGGACCGTGCCGCAGCCGGTGTGGCCGAGCTCGCGGCCAATTCCGAAGTGATTGCCTGCATCGGTCCCTTGCTCGCGTCCTCGGCCGAAGCGGCCGCTCCCCTGGCCGAGGCGCGGGGGTTGCCGCTCGTCACGCTGACCCGCCGCGAGTCCGTGGCCGAGCTCGGTCTTCATGTTCTGCGCGTCGGTGCGACGCCGCGTCTCGAGGTGGAGCGGGTTGCGGCCTACGCCGCAGAGACCCTGGGTCTGCGCCGGTTCGCGATCCTCTATCCGGACGACCCGACCGGGCGGGCCCAGCGCGCTGCCTTCTGGGATGCGGTCGAAGCCCGTGGCGGTCAGGTCGTGGGCGTGGGCCGCTACGCATCCGACGCCACGGATTTCCGGGATCCCATCCGGCGCTTGATCGGTTTCGAGTTCTTGACCGGGGGCCAACAGCAGGCTCTGGCTGAGCGCGGACGATTGCGGAAGCGTGCGAAGCGGCTCCCGCCCGAGGAGGCCGCGGAGCTTCGCGCCGAAGCCGCGGAACTCGTGGCACCGGATGGTGCTCCGCTCCCGCCCTTCGTGGATTTCGAGGCGTTGTACATTCCCGACGCCCACGAAAACGTCGCCCTCATCGCGCCTCATCTGGCCTTCCATGAGGTTCGCGGTGTTCGTTTGTTGGGAACGGCGGGCTGGAACCACCCCGATCTCGTGGAAATCGGCGGCCAACACGTGAACGGCGCCGTGTTTGCGGCTCCTTTCTATGCGGCGAGCGAGAATCCCTTCACGGCCGAGTTCACCCGGCGCTTCGTGTCGACTTACGATGCGGAACCGGGCGTTCTCGCTGCCCAGGCCTTCGATGCCGCCCACCTCGTTGCCATGCAGATCACCCGCGGTTCCCATGGCCGGGAGGCCGTCTTGAACGGCATGCTCCAGGCGAAGGGAGTTGTCGGGGCATCGGGCGTTCTTTCGATGGGTAGCGATGGGTCCGCACTTCGCCGGCCGAACCTGCTGGGTGTCGAACGAGGCAAGATCATTTCCGTCGATGAGACCGGTGTTGCACCCTATTTGCGCATGCCTGAAACCGAAACCGACGGGGCAATCGACCCCGCGGCTTAAGCGTCTTCCCCGAAGCGTCGAAACGCACCGGGATGGCAACCGACACCTCCTCCTCCTTCGATTTCGGCATTCCGGACGAACTCCCGATCCTCCCGCTCCGCGAGTTCGTGGTGTTCCCCTACATGGTGCTGCCCATTTTCGTTTCGCGAGAGCGAAGCATTGCGGCGGTCGAGGACGCGCTGGCGGGCGATCGGCTCGTCCTGTTGACCGCCCAGCGCAACGCGGACATCGAGGATCCCGACGCCGACGATCTGCACCGGGTTGGCACCGTGGCCATGGTAATGCGGATCTTGCGCTTGCCGGATGGTCGCGTGAAGGCGTTGGTGCAAGGACTCACCAAGGCGCGCATCGAATCCTTCGTGGATAGTGAACCGGCCACCTGGGCCGCGGTTTCCGCTTTGCCCGAAGAGGCCGAGGGCGAGTGGTGCGTCGAAGCCGAAGCGTTGATGCGCACGGTGCGGAGCCGGGTCGAGGAATTGCTTCCCTTGAAGAACCTCCCGCCGGAGGTGCTCTCGATCACCGCCAACGTTTTCGAGCCGGGCCGCCTGGCGGATCTCGTTGCATCCAACCTGAAGCTTCGGCTGGGCGAGGCCCAGGAAGTGCTCGAAGTCGTCGATCCGATTGCGCGCCTGCGCAAGGTCGATCGCCTGCTGCGCCGCGAGCTGGATGTCACGACCATGCAGGCGGAGATCCAGAGTCAGGCCAAGGAGGAGATCAGCCGAGGTCAACGCGAGCACTACCTTCGCGAGCAGCTACGGGCGATTCAGACCGAGCTCGGCGAGGTCGATCCCCGCATGGAAGAATCCGCCGAGTACCGGATGAAGATCGAGGAGGCGGCGCTTCCGCCAGAGCCCCTCGAAGAAGCGATGAAGCAGCTTCGCCGTTTCGAGCGCATGCATCCCGACGGGCCCGAAGCCCAGGTGGTGCGCAGCTACCTCGAGTGGATGACCGATCTGCCCTGGTCGCGGACATCGCCGGATCGGCTCGATCTGGCCCAGGCCCGGGAGATCCTGGACCAGGACCACGCCCATCTGGAGGGCATCAAGGATCGTATTCTCGAGTTCCTCGGGGTGCGCAAGCTGCGCGCGGATTCACGGGGCTCGATCCTGTGTTTCGTCGGGCCGCCTGGCGTCGGCAAGACTTCCCTCGGCCGTTCGATCGCCCGGGCCATGGGACGCGAGTTCGTGCGCATTTCCCTTGGTGGTGTGCGGGACGAGGCCGAGGTGCGAGGCCATCGACGGACCTACGTCGGCGCGTTGCCCGGCCGCATCATCCAGGGCCTGAAGCAAGCCGGTACGAGCAACCCGGTCTTCATGCTCGACGAGATCGACAAGCTCGGGAACGACTACCGCGGCGATCCCTCCTCGTCGCTCCTCGAGGTGTTGGATCCGGAGCAGAACAGCAAGTTCAGTGATCATTACCTGAACGTGCCCTTCGATCTTTCCGGAGTGTTCTTCGTGGCGACGGCCAACCTTCTCGAATCGGTTCCCGGGCCGCTGCGCGATCGCATGGAAGTGATCCGGGTGCCGGGCTACACGCCGGAGGAGAAGCTCGACATCGCGCGCTCCTATCTCGTACCCCGCCAGGTCGAGGAGGCGGGCCTTCCCTCGGATCGGATCCAATGGTCCGATTCCGCACTTTCCAGGATCGTCACGGACTACACCTACGAGGCCGGCGTTCGCGGGCTCGAGCGGCAGATTGCAGGCGTTTGTCGGAAGGCGGCGCGTCGCGCGGCCGAAGGCGACGAGCGTTCGCTGCGCGCGGACAAACGTTCGCTGGTGAAGTACCTCGGCCCGCCGCGGTTCGCCCAGGACGAGATCAGCAGCGAGGGCGAGGTCGGCGTCACCAATGGTCTTGCTTGGACTGAGGCCGGTGGCGACGTGCTGAGGGTCGAAGCCGCGACGACACGGGGTCGGGGGCTGGTGCTCACCGGCCAGCTCGGCGACGTGATGAAGGAATCCGGATACGCCGCTCTCACCTGGGCGCGATCGCGGCTGACCGAGCTGGGCGCGGGCGGCACGCGGCTCGAGCGCAACGAAGTGCATGTGCACGTGCCGGCGGGAGCGATCCCGAAGGATGGTCCCTCTGCAGGCGTCACGATGGCGGCAGCGATGATCTCGCTGGCGACCGGTGTGCCCTTGCGGCCGGATGTGGCGATGACCGGAGAGGTCACCCTGGTGGGCAAGGTCCTGCCGGTGGGGGGCGTCCGGGAGAAGGCACTGGCTGCGCTTCGCGCTGGCATCAAGACCGTGATCCTTCCGGAGCGGAACCTGGCCGATGTGAAGGAGATTCCGCGAGAGGTCGCCCGCCGCATCCGCTTCGTCGGCGCCTCCCATATGAATGATGTCCTGGAGGTCGCGCTCGACGGCAAGCTCCCCGGGCGCAAGCGGGCGGTCCGAAGGAGCAGCCCCCGAACGGCTCGGAGCACCGCGGCGACGGCCAAGCCCCGAAGCTGACGCCCGAATCCCATCCAGCGCGTCTGCGCCCTACACTCGGGATGTGAAGCTCCGGCAGCTGGGAGAGTTCGGACTGATCCAGCGCATCGAGCGCGAGGCCAGGCGTATCCAGGGTGCCGGGGTCGCCCTCGGCATTGGTGACGATGCCGCGTTGCTGCGAGCCAAGACGGGCGAAGATGTTGCCGTGACGAGTGACGCTTTCGTCGAAGGCGTTCATTTTCGCTTCGATCACGAATCTCCACGTACCGCTGGTCGCCGCGCCCTGGCTGCCACGCTCTCGGATCTGGCCGCAATGGGTGCGCGGCCGCTCGGCTTCACCCTGTCACTCTCCGTCGCACCGAGCCGCGACGCGGATGTCGTGCTCGCGGTCGTCAAGGGTGGCCTGGATGTGGCGGCCGAATACGCGTGTCCACTCGTTGGCGGAAACGTCACGGCGTCGAAGGGCTTCGAGCTGCATGCGACGGCGCTAGGCGCTGTTACCCGGGGCCGTGCGTTGCAGCGCGCCGGAGGCCGGCCCGGGGATCGCCTCTTCCTTTCCGGGCCCCTGGGTCAAAGCGCGTTGGAGCGAGCGAGGGGGCGGGTCAGGCATGTGCCCGAGCCCCGCATCGCCTTGGGCCGGGCGCTTGCCTGGACCGGCCGGGTCAGCGCTTGCATCGACATCTCCGACGGTGTCCTCGCGGATCTGGCGCATCTATGCCGGGCCTCCGATGTCGGGGCGCGCCTGCGCGTCTCCGCGCTTCCGCGACCTCCTGGTTTCGAGGCCGCCTGCCAGCGTGTGAAGCGCGACCCTGAAGATCTTCTGCTCTCCGGTGGTGAGGACTACGAACTGCTCTTCAGCGTGCGGGGTTCCGCTCCCATCGATCTCCCGCCTGAGCTGCGCTCCAGGACCTCGCTGTCGCCGGTCGGTGTCCTGGCCCGAGGGGGTCTCGAGCTGGTGGGGGGCCAGGGCTGGGAAGCGGACGGTGGGCCTGAAACGGGGGGTTGGAGGCACTTCTGAGGGCCGCCTGCGATCTACTCGCACTCGGGTGTTCACACCGGCGGCGCATCAAGAAAGCGTCCGGGGGCGCCGATACCCGGGGGTGTGAGGCTCTCCCTGTCCCACAAATTTGCGATTGGTTCGGTGCTGGTCGCCTGCGTCGTGCTGCTCATCCCGTGGCTGCTCGAGCAGTGGGGTGTGCCCATGGCCGCCTGGGCCCGGCCGTTCCTGGCCCTGGGTGCGGGTGGCATCCTGGCCTGGGCCATCTCGGCGCGCATTGCCGGGGGCTATCGCCCGGTGCTGGAACTCTCAGAGCGGATCCTGGACGGAGACCTTCGGGAGGGACTGCCCGTCACCGTGGGCCGGTTCCCCGACGAGAGCAGTGAGCTTGCCCGCAACATGGCGGGGGCCGTCCAGCGCCTGCGCGAGGTGATGGCCGGAATCCAGCGCAACGCAGAGCAGGTCGATCACGGTGTCGACACCCTGCGAGGTGCGGTCAGCGGCGTGCATACCTCTGCAGAGGATACGACGAGCACGCTCTCCGAGATCTCCAAGGGAGCGACTCAACAGCAGGTGTTGATCGGCGACGTCACCCGTTTGATCAACGACATCGCCTCGGCCATCGAGGTGAATGCCTCTCGCGCTCGGGAAGCGTTCGGTTTCGCCGCGGAGGCCAACCAGAAAGCCAACGCTGGCGTCGATGTATCGCGCCTCGCCATCGAGAAGATGCGCAGCGTGTTCGAACGCGTCGAGCAAGCGGGTGGCAACGTCTTCCAACTCGAAGCGAAGACGCGCCACGTCCACCAGATCACCGAGATGATCACCAGTGTGGCCTCGCGCACGAACCTTCTCTCGCTGAACGCGTCCATCGAGGCCGCACGGGCCGGCGAGGCTGGACGTGGATTCGCGGTGGTTGCAGACGAGATCCGAAAGCTCGCGGAGAGTGCGGCACGCAGCGCCGACGAGATCTCGAAGCTCGTCGGAGAGATCGAGGCTGATACCCAGAGCGTGGCCGACGAAATGCGCGAATCCGGGCAGATGATTTCCGAGGGGCGCGAGGACGTGAATACCATCGCAGCCTCCCTGGAGCAGATCCGCTCTGCGGTCGGTGAGGCGGCAGGGCGTGCGGAGGAAATCTTCCAGGAGGCCGACGACCAGGCCCGCGATGCGGAAACCATGGTGCAATCCATGGACGAAGTGGCGAAGGTTTCCCTGGTAAACGCTTCGGCTGTCGAGGAAGTGGCCGAACTGGCGCGGCAGCAGCAAGAGGCGGTGGCCGAGATGACAGGGGCGTCCGGCTCTCTGGCGGAGCTTTCCGGCGATCTGGCCGAGATGGTAGGCCGGTTCGAAACCGGCACAGCGACGGAGGAGGGATGAGCGAGCCCGCTTCCGCATCCCTCGACGAGTTCGGAGACCGCCTGCTGGCCTTCGAACTCTGCAACGCACTCTACGCGGTGCCGATTGCCGACGTGGTCGAAGTGACCGAACTCCATCAGCTCGCGTCGGTTCCCATGGTGCACCACAAGGTTGGCGGTGTCGTGAACTACCACGGAGATGCCGTGCCGATCGTTTTCGGCGACGCGCTTCTCCAGACAGAACGACCTCAGTATGCCGAGGTTCGACCGCTCTTGATCCTGGCCAGGGATCCCGACGATCCCAATCGCTACGGCGTGCCGGTCGACAAGATCGTAGGCCTGATCGACGGCCCGGCGGCCCACGCGCTCGATGCGGAACCCATCGCAGAGCGAAGGCCCCTCGCGGGTCGCATGGTCAGCCTGCTCGATCCGAAGCGTCTGCTCGAACGAGCAACGGAAGTGATCTCGCGTTCGGTGGCGAATGGCGCTGCGGAACCAACCCACGGGGAATCAATATGAAGAGAATCCTGATTGCCGATGATGCGTCCTTCATGCGGCAGATGATCCGAGACATCATCGAGCCCGAAGGCTATGAGGTGGTGGGCGAGGCTGCGGACGGAGTCGAAGTCATCGACCAGTTCCTGGACCTCCGCCCCGATCTCGTGATGATGGACATCGTGATGCCGAAACGTTCCGGTATCGATGCGGTGAAGGCCATCAAGGTCGAGGACCCGGGCGCCACGGTGGTGATGTGCAGCGCCCTCGGCCAGGAGATGCTGGTCATGGAGGCGATCGAGGCGGGTGCCAAGGACTTCATCGTGAAGCCCTTCAAGCCCGACGCAGTGCTCACGACGCTCGGCAAGGTGCTCGAGAAGGAAGACTGAGCTTGGATCTCGCCAAGTACAGGGCCCTCTTTCTCGAAGAGGCGACGGATCACCTCGCAGAGATGAGTCGAGCGCTCCTCGTGCTCGAGAAGCGGCCGGATGCGGCCGAGGCCATCGACGAGGCCTTCCGCATGGCCCACTCGATCAAGGGCATGGCGGGATCTCTCGGCTACGACGCCATCACAGAGCTTTCTCATAGGCTCGAAGACACGATGGAGCGCTTTCGGGCGGCGGGAGTCGTGCCGGCCGGCGAGGGCGGCATGGCTCTGCTCTTCGCGGGCCTCGAAGGCCTCGAGACGATGGTGGCCGCAGTGCGCGCCAACGGCGAGGCTTCAGCGCCGGATTCCGAGCTCCTGAGTCGCCTCAAGGGTGAGTGCGATGCGCAACCCGTGGATCCGCAGCCGGCGGATCCGCGCTCCGAAGCCCCGCATTCCGGAGATCCGGGTTCGTCGCGGTCTCGGGAACCAGACCCAAAAAAAGCGGCGATGTCGTAGCACCCGAGGCCGGGGCGGGAGCTGCGGCAGGTGCGCCCAGCATCCCTATTTCCAGTGCTTCACCGCCGTCGGTGCGGGTTCGAACCGAAACCCTGGATCGTTTCCTCGCCTCGGTGGGCGAGGTGATCCTCAGCTCGAGCCATCTGCGCGGAACCGCCGAGGGAACGAACGGAGCGATCTCTCCCGGCCTCGACGCGGGCTTCGACCGGATGGAGCGGGTCGTAGGTGACCTGAAGAGGCGCGCGCTCTCACTGCGCACCGCTCCGCTGCTCCGAGTACTCGACGCGCTCCCCCGCATGGCGCGGGACATCGCCCGCGCTGCGGGCAAAGAGCTCGAGCTCGAACTCCGCGGCGCGGAGCTCGAACTCGACCGCGCGATCCTCGATCGGCTGGGGGATCCCCTCGTTCATCTGGTTCGCAATGCGGTCGATCACGGCCTGGAGATGCCGGAGGTTCGCCGCGAAGCGGGCAAGGCACCGGCTGGCCGTGTCGTGGTCGAGGCACGCCGGGAAAAGGATCAGGTGCTGATCTCGGTGGCGGACGATGGTCGTGGGATCGACCTGGCTTCCGTGAAGCAACGGGCCATCGCCGCCGGTGTTCTACACGAGGATCTGGCCGACGACCTCCCGGCTGACGAGATCGCAGCGCTCGTCTTCCGCCCCGGGGTCAGTACGGCGGTCGAAGTCTCGAAGGTCTCGGGCCGGGGCGTCGGAATGGACGCGGTCAAGGCGACCATCGAATCCCTGGGCGGCCGCGTCGAGTTGCACTCCCGTCCCGGGCTGGGAACGACCACATGCCTCATCGTTCCCATCACGGCCGCCGTTCAGCGCGTCTTGTTGATGGGCCTCGGCCCGGAGATCGTCGCCGTTCCGATCTCCAAGGTTGAACGCGTGGTCGAAGTGGACGGTGAAGCCATCGAGCAAGCCGGCAACGAGCAGTTCTGTCTGGTCGATGACGAGCCGGTGTTGGTCCTGGATCTGGCGCGGCGCATCGGCTTCTCCCGAAGCCGGGATCGTGGGGCCATTCCGCTCGTGCTGGCCCAGGTTCGTGGTGAACGGGTTGGCCTGCTGGTGGAGCACCTTGCCGGCCAGCAGGAGATCTACGTCAAGCCCGTGCCCAGGCTCTTGACCAGCGCACGTATGCTCGCTGGGCTCACCGTGCTGGCAGACGGCACACCGATCTTCCTTCTCGATGTGAATCAGCTGGCATGACCGGACTCACGACGCGAGGGCTCGACGAAGCCCAGGTGGATCGTTTTCGCGAGCTGACCAGTATCGGGGCGGGCCACGCCGCCAACGCCCTGGCCGCG
Organism: bacterium; assembly: GCA_024228115.1. Classification (NCBI taxonomy): domain Bacteria; species bacterium. The sequence continues at coordinate 72,875 of JAAETT010000234.1, read as the reverse complement.
ATGGTCGGACGGCCGTGTGCGATGCATGTACCGACGGTCCTGGCGGTCGACACCGCATCCGCTCCCGTGGGAGACGCCCAACGAGACGATCCGATGGGCGTCTTCTTCGAGCTCCAGGGTGGGCCCGGAGGTCGCATCGCCTTGATCTTCCCCGGTGAGGTTCGGGATCTCCTGATCCGGCTGCTGGTCGGCAGCCGATCTCCGGACGCTGAGATGGCTGAGTCGGCCCTGCGCGAGTTGGGCAACATCCTGGTTTCCCACGTGGCCTCATCGATCGGCGAAACCACCGGAACGGTCGTCGTCCCTTCGGTTCCGGAACTGGTTCTTCACGACGCAGAGACGGCTTTCGCGAACCTCCTTCTCGAGGCTGGTGATCTCTCCGCCCTTCGCATCGAGACTGAACTCGGCGATCGCATCGGGGAGATTCATGCCAAGCTGGTGTTCGTCCCCGACGCTCCCGATAGGTGAATCGTTCCCGGCTGCTGATCGGGAAGTGGCTGGGGCGTGTTCGGAAGACGGTCCCAGCGGGCGAAGCCACGAAGGTCCCGTATTCTTCCGGCCTTTGCGGAGGTGTTGCTCTTGATCTGGCGGCTTTGCAGTGGGTTCGCGGGTCTCCCGGTCGGAGCGTTGGCGATCCTGGCGGTGGCCGAAGCTCCTTCGCCGGCTTGGATCGCTGCCGGAGCGTTGGCAGGCGGCCTTCTGCTCGTCGTGCTGCTCTCCCTGATCGCCCGGCGGACCGGGGAGGGCCCTCTGCGGATGCGCCACCTGGCCGATGGCGCGGTCCTGGGGCTGGCTGCACTGCCCGCCTGCTTTGCGAGTCTGGTGGAGCTTGCGCCGAGTGCGACGGTTCTCCTCTTGCTCGTCCTGCTGCTCGTCTTCGTTGGCCTGTTTCGAGCGGCGCGCCGGGACGGCCCCGGTCCGGGCCTCCTCCGTCAACTCGGGAAGGGGGCCGCTGCCGCGCTGGGGGGTACGTTAGGCATCGTCCTGCTTGCCGGGTTGGGAGCGGCCTCTACGCCCGCTGCACCGCCCCCCTCGGCCGCGATGGTATCCGAGGTCTTCGACGTCGATGCCCGGCTGGAGATGCTTCCCGCGCCGCGCTGCAAGGGCGAACTCGCCGGCTTCGAAATCCTTCCCGGGAGCGGAGCGCACCCGCGCTTCGACCCGGAAGAGAAGCGGATCTGGTTCGACGCGGCGACCGAGGCGGGGGGCCGCCAGATCTTCTGGCTCGATCTCGCCTCGGGGCGTTCGCGTTGCTGGACCTGCGGCGAAGCGGGGAACAATGTTCGCCCGGCCCTGGCGCACAGCGGCACTGGGATGGTGTTCGCCACCGATCGACACGCCAGTTGGAGGCACCCTCGCAACACGGAGCTGCATGCCATCGGAACAGAGGGCGAGGTGCCGCGTACCGGTTCGCGCAGGCTCACGGATCACCCGGGCTCCGATGACCACGCCTGGATCGGTCCGGCGTCGGGTCGGCTTCTCTGGTCTCGCGAGACGAAGGATGGCTACGCGCTGGTGACGACGACCGTCCGGACCGGCCACGGGGGACTCCAGTTGGGGGAAGCCGAGGTGATCGTGTCTGGTGGCTCCCAATGGGTGGTGCCGCTGGCCTGGTCGCCCGATGCGCGCACGTTCCTGCTGGCGCGCGGCAATCCCTACCGGCCGCTGAAGGCTCTCGCCCTTGATCTGACCACCGGAGAGGAGAAATCCCTCGGGTCTGAGGTCGTCTGGGCAGGGGGCGCTTCGTTCAACGGGGATGGTTCCTTCCTGGCGCTTGCTACGACCCGGCGGAGTCGGACCCTCGGACTGCTTCCGGGCCAGCTCGGTTTCCTGTTGGCCGCAGCTGCCGACCGTGAGGAACTCGACCGGCCGCTCTTCGACGGCACCGGCGTCGAGTTCGGTGAAGTCGGTGGAGAGCGTGTGGCTCTGGAACTCGGCGAACTCGGGAGTTGGGGAGTGCCGACCGGAATCAGCCTATCGCGAGATGCCAGGACCCTCTTGTTGGGGCAACGCCGATTCCGCGGGAGTGAGGTGGAGGAGCGGATCCTTCGCCTGTCCCTTCACTGCCCGTAGCCTGGGTGATTGCCCCGGCCACCGGCCGGTCGGGGGAGGCGGTTCCCCCGACCACCGGCCGACGATCCAGGCTATTGGACGACGAACGGGAGCTCGTTCGAGAGAAGCCCCTGATCGGTCTGGATCTGGAGCAGGTGGGTTCCGTTGGACGGTGTGCTCCCCAGATCGACCAACACCCGGTCGGTCGCGACCGTGTCATCGCCGATTGATTCACAAAGCGAGGTGCCACCGAGCATGCTGATGGAGGCGCTGCCGTCGAGCAGGCCATCCACGAATACGTGGTCCGCGGTGGTGACGTGGAGGGTTTCGAGAATCATCTCGGTTGCGCTGCCCGAGAGGACCGGAAGCGCCGGGTCCCCGGTCGTGCCCACTCCAGTTCCGCAGTTCGCACCGGGCACCGAAGCGAGGGGCTGGGGTGTGTTCTCACTCACGCCGGCGCGCAGATGGGCTGTCACGGTTGCGAGTAGATCTCCCACCTGTGCCTCGGCGAGGATTGAACCGCCCCGGGTTTGCCGGAGGCTCGATTCCTTGAGAGGATTGGGTCATGGCACGCAGGAGCAGGTTTTCGCAAGAGGTCCGGGAACGAGCGGTCCGGATGGTTCTGGAGCACAGGGCTGAGTACGGATCCGAGTGGGAGGCCGATGTGCTCGATCGCCGGGAAGATCGGCTGCTCGCCGGAATCTCTCCGCAAGTGGGTTCGGCAGACGGAGGTGGATACGGGGCACCGAGATGGCGTTTCGAGCGATGAGCAGGCTCGGGTGAAAGAGCTCGAGCGCGAGAATCGCGAGCTTCGCCGCGCCAACGAAATTCTTCGCAAGGCGTCCGCGTATTTCGCCCAGGCGGAGCTCGACCGCCGACCAAGATGATGGTGTCGTTCATCGACGAATATCGCGATGAACACGGGGTCGAGCCGATCTGCGAGCAGCTGCAGATCGCCCCGTCGACGTACTACGAGCAGAAGGCACGGGAGGCGGATGCCTCCCGCCTCCCAGCCCGGGTCGCCCGCGACGTTGGGCTTCGCGAGGAGATCGAGCGCGTGTGGAAGGAGAACTTCGGGGTCTATGGAGCCCGAAAGGTGTGGCGGCAGTTGATTCGGGAGGAGTTCGATGTGGCTCGGTGTACGGTAGAGCGCCTGATGCGCGAAATGGGCCTCCAAGGCGTAGTGCGCGGCAAGAAGGTCAAGACCACGATTCCCGACGAGCTCGCCGATCGGCCTCTTGATCTCGTCAAGCGCGACTTCACCACGACCTGCCCGAACCAGCTTTGGGTCGTCGATCTCACGTATGTGGCCACCTGGGCGGGCTTCGTTTACGTGGCCTTCATCACGGATGCCTTCTCGCGGAAGATCGTCGGATGGCGCGTATCGAACTCGCTTCGAAGCGACCTGGCACTGGATGCGTTGGAGCAAGCGCTTCATGCACGCCCGGACCACGCGGGCCTCGTTCATCACAGCGACCGTGGTGTTCAATATCTTGCCATTCGCTACACGGAGCGCTTGGCGGAAGCCGGTATTGAGCGCTCGGTTGGCAGCGTCGGGGACTCGTACGACAACGCCTTGGCCGAGACGATCAATGGCCTCTACAAGACCGAAGTCATCCGCCAGAACGGGCCCTGGCGGAACCTCGAAGAGGTCGAGTTCGCCACGCTCGAGTGGGTCGACTGGTTCAACCACCGGCGGATTCTCGAGCCGATTGGGAATATCCCGCCGGCAGAGTTCGAAGCGATGTACGATCAACAGCAGGAAGCGACCGCCACAGGGGCGGTGCTCAACTAACTGGGTCTCCGGAGAACCCGGGGCGGTTCAGATCTGCGCTCGGGTCAACTGGTTGGGCCCCACCTGGTATTTCCCATTGTCGAGAAATGGGAACGTCCTGGATTCCGAAGCGGATCCCAAAGCCTCGGAGGTTCACCACGCCCTGGACGTCGGCGGCTTCGAGATCGACCAGGACCTCCTCCGCCGGCGAGAGCGAGGGGCCGGGCGGGTCGATCGTCGTCACGTTGTTCAACGTCACCTGGCGCCCGAGCGCGCCGGGATGCCCGTTGCTGGCCTCTTCGAACATCTGGAAGATGGTTCCGGCATCGACGTTGTAGACCGGGTTGAAGACCGCGAAGGCGACGCCGAACGTGGTTTCCTCTTCGAGCCCGCCGGCCGGGTCGTAGGGGAAGTCGTTCGGCGGGCCCGTGCCGAAGAGCGGCGTCGAGATGCCGCTATTCGACGCGAGCATGATCTCCTCGGTGCTGGTGAATCCGGAGGAGAACTGCACGTAGCGATCCGTCAGCCCGCGTTGGGTCGGAGAGTCGAATCCACCCAGCGATTCGGAGGCCGTCGCGGTTCCGAGCGGAAGTTCGTGGCAGCCCCCGTCGGAATCGGCGCAGGTCGTCGGTGCTGCAACGCCCCCCTGATCCATGAAGAAATCCTCGAAACCGGTCAGGGCCGAGACCGAGAGGCTGTCATCGACCCGCCGCGAACGCGCCGGCGGGTAGGAAACGACTGCAAGAAAGTCTGCCATGTCGTCGCGTTCCGCCGTCGTCAGCTGCGGACTGGGGCAACCGCTGGCCTGATCGCACATCACGCCGGTAAGGCCACCGTCGACCAGGTCGCGGAAGCAATCATGTTCGGTGGCACAGTTGGGCCCGGAGGAGCCGGAGAGCCCCACCTCACCGTTCGGTCCACCGAAGGGATCACCCGGAACTCCGTCCCAATGCAACGGCAAGGTGTCGCGGAGTCCACGAATCGGCATGGTGCTACGAGGCTCCTTCTGGGCACAGAGCGCCGTCCACGTGCATTGCGCGCCGAGGTTCCACAACAACTGGTCGGTGTTGCCATCCGGGTGGCAGCTGCCGCAGGAGAAGGTGCCGGTGGTCGAGCCGTTGGCGTTGTTGAGCGCGATACGTCCCCTGCGAACTGCGGCGGGCGTCGGATCCGCTCCGACGTTGATCTTGCTGCCGCCGGTCGAGATGGCCGAGGGATTGCTGACGTCGATCACCGAGACAGTATTTTCGAGCGTATTCAGCACATAGGCCGTTTCCGGGGCGCCTGTGGTGGCATTCGACCGGAGCACGACGCCGCGCGGGATCTGCTGGAACTCGCTCGCGCCGCTCCCGAGATCGGCAATGTCGAGCGCCGTGCCGCTGCTGGTGTCGACCGTGAAGACGCGACTCGATCCGGCGGCGGTCATGACCAGGGTCGAATCGTCATCGCTGATGGCGATGCCGTAGGGGGTGGCGAGCTGGTTCCCTGCCGTCGGGTGGGAGGGGGGAAGCGGTTCGAGTTCGATCAGCCCGGGCGATCCGCAGCCGCCCGCCGTGCAGCTGAGGGTGCCGATCTGGTTGAGGAAGAGCCGGTTGTCGAGGTCGACGAGATCTTCGGTATTCCCTTCGGGCGGCAGGGCGGCGAGGCCATTGGCAGCATTCCGCGCCTCGGTCTGTGCCACGAAGGCGTTGCCGGAGCTGTCGACCGCGATGCCGTAGAGCAGTGAGCCGACGTGCTCGACCGCGCCTCCCGAAACCAGGGTGTCGGTGGAGGTGTTGTAGACGAAGACATCCCGGTCCGGGACGTCCGGGTCGACCACGATGTTATGCGGAAGGCCGGCAAGGGCGGGGCCAATGGCAAGGAGGTTGACGGCGAACTGTCCGAAGTCCATCGTGCATTGGCTGCCGGGTGAAACGCTTCCGCAGAGCGAGAGCTCCGTCTGGTTGCCCGATTCGAAGGCGGCGACGTAGAGCAGTTCCGGGTCGCCCTGGTTGGGTCCCAGGCGACGAACCGTCAGCGCTCGCGGGTCCTGGTTGGTGATGTGCAGGCGAGACGTCACGGCGTAGGTGGTGGTGTCGATCACGGCAACATCGTTGCGGGAAGAGAGAGCCACGTAGGCCTTGTTGGAGTTCAGGCTGAACGCGATCCCGACCGGCTCATCGAACTGGCTCACGCCGTTGGAATCGACTTCCTGGATGGTTTCGACGATCTGCAGGAAGCTGGCGCTGCTCGGGTCGATATCGACCACGCTGACCGAGTCGGAGATGTGGTTGGAGACCCAGAGTTCGCGACCGGCGCAGGTTGCCGTCGGCTTGACCGCCAGGGCGACGGGGTCCATGCCGACCCGGACGTGATCGGACCAGGTGTTCGTAGCCGCGTTGATCACGTCCACCCGGTTGCTGGTGGTGCTGACGGCGAAGACCCAGGAACTGGTTGCGCACTCGGAGAACGCAATCGGGTTCGACTGGGGGCTCAGGTAGCTTTGGTGTCCGAAGGCCTCATGGGAGGCGCGCGGCCGGCCGGCTTCGGAGGCAGAGGGGGCCAAAAGGGCCACTGCGCAGAGAACGACGACGAGGTGCCGCAGCTTCGGGATGCACATGCAGGTCTCCTAGGAGCTTTTCGTGAGCGCGGGATCGGACCTCTCCAACTCCTCCCGTTGGGAGCAGTTCCGGAGGTCCCAAGACGGGTCAATTTCCGGTTCCGAGTGGTTTCTCGAGGTTCCGGCTAAGAAACCCCACACTCATCTTGCGGGGAATCAGCGGGGTTGGGTGAACAATCTGCCGTTCGATGCCTGTCCCGGAAGTATGCGAGGGTGGGTAGGGCGACCAGGATCACCAGCAGCGGTAGATCGCCGGCCCATGCATAGAGCGTCTGCTCTTCGGAGTTCTGCACGGACCCGGTGAGCGTCCCCTCATCGAAGCTACCGATCGAGGCGACGATGCGACCGGCCGGATCGATGAAGCCGGAAATCCCGGTGTTGGCGGCCCGCACCACCCAGCTCCGATGCTCGACGGCTCGGAAGATGGCATGCCGGAACTGCATCTCCATACCGCTCCGGCTTCCGAACCAGACATCGTTCGAGAGGTTGATGAGATAGCCCGCGCCCTCTCGGACGAACTCCCGGATCGTTCCCGGGAATACGGTCTCGAAGCATATGGGAGTGGAGAAACGTCCCGGGCCGGATGCGAAGACGGTGGGCACGCGGCCCGGGACGTAGGGGACCCCGACTGCCAACTCGCCTAGCAGTGGTTGCCAGATCGGCCGCAGCGGTGGGTCGGATTCCGCGAACGGGACCAGCACTTGTTTGTCGTAGCTCTCCCCGATTCCGGAGTCGGGCTGGATCAGGACCACCGAGTTGGTGGGCGATCCCTCTTTCGAGCGGGGTGCGCCCGTCAGGATCGGAACGCCGAGATCCTTCGCGAACGCCTCGACCTCCTGCCGAAGCCTCGGTGTCTGGTCCAGGTCGGTGTCGATGGTCGTCTCGGACCAGATGACGAGATCCAGCTCCCGGCCCTCCGCCAGCGCCCGGGTCAGCTGCTGGTGGCGGCGGGTATTTCGCAGGGCCGAGCCGGGTTGGAAGCGCTGCGACTGCGGAACCGCCGCCTGTACCAGCCCGATGCTCCATGCATCACCAGAGCCGGCAGGGCTGCTGAGCCTCCAGGCTCCGTAGCCGGCCGCCAGCACGGCGAGCAGCAGGGGAACGAGTGCGGGCCGAAGCGAGCGGCGAAGCAGGGCGATGGCGAGCCCCGCATTCAGGGAGACCAACAAGAAGCTCACCGCGTAGGCGCCAAACAGGTCGGCCGTCTGGAGCGCCAGCGGCACGCGCGCCAGGGTGTGGGACGAGAGCAACCACGGCAAGCGGAGTGCCTCGACCTGGAACCACTCGGCAAGTACCCAGAACGCCGCGAAGACCAGGGGAGCTGAGCTGGCTCGAAGCTTCGGGCGAAGCCGCCCGTAGGCGCCTGCGGCCAGGGCTGGGGGGATCGCACCGACCAGGCCGACGAGCAGCAGGACGATCCAGGCAAGCGGGGCGGGTACAGGGAACTCGACGGAAAGGATGTGGATGGCCGATCGCCACACGACGACGACGACCGCAATCCAGGTGAGCCACACGAACCCGATCGCCCGCAGCACGGAGAGGTGCTCCAATGCGAGCAACATCGGGACCAGCATCGCGAATGCAAGCGGCCAGTAGCCGAGTGGCGGGAAGCTGAGCGCCACCAGAATCAGCGTGGCAATCCCTGCCACCACTCTGCTCATCCGACTCATGTTCCTCATGTTCGGGGGGGCGCCTCGACCGGTCAATGCGGCTCTGGGAAAGTCAACCAGTGGGGACGGAGTTTACAATTGACTTGTTGAAGAGGGGCAGCGCCCCTCTTCAACAAGTCAATTGTAAACTCCGTCCCCACTGGTTGACTTTCCGATGCCTCATTACTTGGTGCCTGGGGAGTCGGCTACTCTCGCGCGGTGGAACGCGAACAAGCAAGGGCTTTGCTCGAAGCGGTACGGAGCGGGGAGCTGGACACGGACGAGGCTCTCGAAGCGCTCGCCCAGCCGCCTGCGATCGAGACGCCATCGGGGGCGGCTCGCGTCGATGTCCACCGGGCGCTTCGTCAGGGTCTCCCCGAGGTGATCTTCGGGCTCGGCAAGGAGCCGGGACAGATCGCGGAGATCGCGCGGGCGTTGGTGGAGGCGGGCCAATCGCCGCTCGCGACGCGGATCGAGCCGGCGGCTGCCCAGCAAATCCTGGCTCTACTGCCTGGCGGAGAATACGACGAGGCCTCTCGGTTGCTCTGGTTCGGGCCGGCCGAGGTCGAGATTCGTGGCAAGGGAACGATCGCCGTGGTCTGCGCGGGAACGTCGGATCTCCCGGTCGCGCGAGAAGCAGCCGGCGTGGCCAGGCGCTTCGGGAACAAGGTGGAGCTACTCGCTGACGTCGGCGTTGCCGGCCTGCACCGTCTGTTAGGCGAGAGCCGATTGCTTCGGAGCGCTCGTGTGGTGATCGCAGTCGCTGGCATGGAGGGAGCCCTGGCCTCGGTGGTCGGAGGGCTGATCGACAAGCCGGTGATCGCCGTGCCCACCAGCGTCGGTTACGGCGCTTCGTTCGGTGGCCTCGCGGCGCTACTCGCCATGTTGAACAGCTGCGCATCGAATGTGACAGTGGTGAACATCGACAACGGTTTTGGCGCTGCGACCGTGGCGACCCTCATCAACAGGCTCTGAGCGTGGCGAAACCCAAGCCGAAGGCGCCCGCGGGGGGGCGTCGCGTTCTCCATCTGGATCCGTTCTCTGGCGCTGCTGGCAATATGTTCCTGGGTGCGATGCTCGACGCGGGCTTGCCGCGTCGAAAGCTCACGGAGGCGCTCGGCGGCCTCGGTGTGGATCATCGCCTGGTCGTCCGCCGCGCGAAGCGAGGCGCCCTGGCCGCGCCCTATGTGGATGTGAAGGTGCCGAAGCCCCGGCATGGTCATCACCATCCCCACCGTCACTTCGATACGATTCGTCGTCTGCTCGACGCTGCAAAGCTCGACGCGCAGGTGCGTGACCAGGCCCAGGCGATCTTCGCCGTCCTGGCCCGGGCGGAGGCACGCGTGCATGGCATTCCGATCGAGAAGGTCCACTTCCACGAGGTGGGCGCCGTGGACGCCATCGTCGATATCACGGGTGCTGCCATTGCGGTGAACGCGATGGGGATCGAGCGTGTCACGGTAGGGCCGGTGGCGTTGGGCGAAGGTGTCGTAGAAACCGAGCACGGCCGACTTCCTCTTCCGGCACCGGCCACGTTCGAGTTGTTGCGTGGGGTGCCGACCGTGCCCGCCCACGTGAACTGGGAGACGATCACCCCCACCGGCGCGGCGATCTTGCGCACACTCGCCGACGAGTTCACCGGGCTCCCGGCGATGACCATCGAGGCGATTGGCCACGGCGCCGGGAACGATCGGCCGGGTCCTCTCCCGAATGTGTTGCGTGTGGTGATCGGGCGGGAGAGCGGCGGTGGCGCGGATCGGGTCGTCTGTCTCGAGGCGAATCTGGATGATCTGGTTCCCGAGCATTTCGATCACGTGATGGAGCAGCTGCTCGAGGCGGGTGCGCTCGACGTCTCGCTCCAGCATGTGCAGACGAAGAAGAATCGGCCGGGTTTTCTCCTGCGCGTGCTCACGACCCCGGCCGATCGCATTCCGATGGCAACGCGCTTGCTCTCCGTGACGGGCAGTCTCGGCGTCCGCTGCCTGGAAGCGGATCGCCTGATCCTGCCGCGTGAAGTGCGCCGAGTGGACACCGATTTCGGGAAGATCCGCGTGAAGTTCGTCACCGCTCCCGACGGCCAACTCGAAGTGTCCGCCGAGTACGACGATTGCAAGCGTGCGGCCCGTCGCGAGAACCGGTCTCTTGGCGAGGTGGTGAGAGCGGCTGAGGAAGCGGCTCGAAATAGCTGAGGGTAGAACACTACAATCGACGGGTTTGACAATCCCCCTCGGCCGCTGTTTGTTTCACACCAGCGAGACACCACGCAGGAGGTACGAATGGCAGACTTGCCGAACGCGGTCGTGAAGCGGCTCATCACCAAACATGGCGACGGGCTCAGGGTTTCTGGATCGGCGATCGACCGAGCGGTCGAAGCCACGGAAGATTTTCTTGCGCGGCTTGCGCGTGAGGCTCACGCCTCTGCGATCGCCGACAAGCGCAAGACGATCATGGACAGCGATATCGACAAGGCCCGCGCAAAGCTGGGCTGAGCCAGCGCTAGCCAGTCGCACCTTCGAGGGCCGTCAGATAGTCGATCCATAGGCTCTCGTGATCGTCCGAGAAGGCGCGGATGCGCACGCCGATGCCGGGATCGCGTCCGCCGCGGGGATCCACGCGGTAGAGGGTTTCGACGTCCATGGAAACGCGCTCCCCCGTTTCGGGGAGCGCGAGTTCCACGCTCTCGAGGGCACCCGGGGAGCTCTGTCGCCCCGTCGAGACGAACATTCCGAGCCGGCCGACGACGGTCGTGAACCCGTCGCAGCCGTCTGTCCACGCCACAGCCAGTTTGCGTGCGAAGCGGTCGAAGCGGCGGCGCGGGCGTTCGACCAGCATGCGCTCCAGGCCCGCGGCCAGGCGCTGGGGGTCGAGTGGGCGCACGAGGTATCCGGCGGCGCCGAGGGCCCGAGCGGCCTCCCTTCGGCCTTCGCGGGCCCGGTCGTCGATCAGGACGACCGGCAGCTGCCCGATGCCAGGTACGTCGGCCAGGGTCGGAATCAGCTCGAGGCCTTCGGCCCGGTCCAGAACCGCGTCGGTCACGACCACTTCGAATGAGCTCTCGTCGAACGCCCGGCGCGCGCTGTCCGCACCGCGAGCCTGGGTCGTGCGAAAGCCCCGTTGGCGCAGTGCTGCGTCGAGCGCCGCATCCTCGGCGAGCTGCGGACCGACCAGCAGGATCTGGCGGTCGCGACCCCGGAAGACCGGGTGCAGAGGCTCGGCCGGGCTTTCATCACCCTCCAGGGCGCTGCGGCGCCGGCGTCGGGCTTCACGTTGGTCGAGCTGTCGCGTGAGTTCATCCAGGCATGAGGTGATGGCGATCTCGATCTCCGAAGCAGAGCGAGCCTCGGCCGGTAGGTCGATGACCCGGTCGGAGGCTCTCGCCAGGGCATGGCCGGCAAGTGGGCCCGGCGAGGGGAGGGCGAACGTTCGTCCCTCGATCCAACGGGCCCGGGCGCCGGGATCATCCTGGCCGACCGAGAGTGCCAGGCCGGCCTCGTCCCATTCGCTCTCATGGGCGAGCTGCGATTCCACGAGTTGGCTTCGCAGGTTCCGCTGGCCCGCCATGTGATCGATCCAGGCCGCGCGGATGCGTCCCTCCAGCTCGGAGGCTTCTCCGCAGCCGGCGATCGAGATGATGGGCAGCTGGAAGAAGGAAGCGGGCCTCAGGCATTTGATGCGCTGGGGGCCCACACTGGCAAACTCGATGCTGGAGACCGTGAGGGGCCCAGAGGGCGTCAAGAACGGTTCGTGAGCGAGCGACAAGACGCCGCGCAGACAGCGGCCACCGGCCAGGATCTCGACCTCGAGTCCCATCGCAGTCAGCCGTTTCGCGAGCCGCTCCTGGCTCTGACGCTCGTCCACACGGGTCGTTTCGGCCCGACCCCCCGGAGCCTTGAGCGGCCGGCATGCGCCTCAAAAAAGAACCGCCCCGGAGCGGAAGCTCCGGGGCGGTGGGATGAGCACGTCCGAGGACGCCTACATCATGCCGGGCATACCGCCCATGCCGCCCATATCGGGCATGCCGCCGCCACCACCACCGCCGGCGCCCTTTTCTTCGGGCTTGTCGGCGATCATGGCTTCGGTCGTCAGCAGGAGTGAGGCCACGCTGGCCGCGTTCTGCAGGGCTGCGCGAACGACCTTGGTGGGGTCGATGACGCCGGCCTTCAGCAGGTCCTCGTACTCCTCGGTCGCGGCGTTGAAGCCGTTGGCGCCCTTCGCGTTCTTGACCTTGTCGATCACGATCGAGCCCTCGACGCCAGCGTTCTCCGCGATCCGCCGCAGCGGCTCCTCGATGGCCCGGCGAATGATCGAGACACCCGCAGCCTGCTCGTCGTTCAGGTCCTTCTCCGCGCCGTCGAGCGACTTCTGGCTCCGCAGCAACGCCACGCCACCGCCGGGGACGATGCCCTCCTCGACTGCAGCACGGGTTGCGTGGAGTGCGTCCTCGACGCGGGCCTTCTTCTCCTTCATCTCCGCTTCGGTCGCGGCGCCCACCTTCACGACGGCCACACCACCGGCCAGCTTCGCGAGCCGCTCCTGGAGCTTCTCCCGATCGTAGTCGGAGGAGGTCGATTCGATCTGACCTCGAATCTCCGCACAGCGGCCCTCGATCGACTTCTTGCTTCCGGCGCCATCGATGATCGTCGTGTTGTCCTTGTCGATCAGCACGCGCTTGGCCTTGCCGAGATCCTTGAGGGTCACGTTCTCGAGCTTGAGACCGAGCTCCTCGGCGATCACCTGGCCACCGGTCAGGACAGCCATGTCCTGCAGCATGGCCTTGCGGCGGTCACCGAAGCCCGGGGCCTTCACGGCGGCCACGTTCAGCGTTCCACGGATCTTGTTGACCACGAGCGTGGCGAGAGCCTCGCCGTCGATGTCTTCGGCCACGATGATCAGCGGCTTGCCCTGGCGAGCGACCTGCTCGAGGACGGGAAGCAGATCCTTCATGTTCGAGATCTTCTTCTCGTGGAGCAGGATCATCGGCTCGTCGTGGGCCGCTTCCATGCGGTCCGGGTCGGTCACGAAGTACGGCGACAGGTAGCCGCGATCGAACTGCATGCCCTCGACCACCTCGAGGACCGAGTCCATGGACTTGGCTTCCTCGACCGTGATCACACCCTCGTTGCCGACCTTCTGCATGGCCTCGGCCAGCATCGCACCGATCGTCTCGTCGCTATTCGCCGAGATGGTGCCCACCTGAGCGATCTCTTCCGAGTCGCGGGTCGGCTTCGAGAGCTTCTGGAGCTCGCCCACAATGGATTCGACGGCCTTCTCGATGCCGCGCTTCAGCTCCATCGGGTTCATGCCGGCCACCACGAGCTTGCTGCCCTCGCGGTAGATGGCCTGAGCCAGGACGGTGGCGGTCGTGGTGCCGTCACCGGCCACGTCGGAAGTCTTCGATGCGACCTCCTTCACCATCTGCGCGCCCATGTTCTCGAACCGGTCGTCGAACTCGACTTCCTTGGCCACGGTGACGCCGTCCTTGGTGACGGTCGGAGAGCCGAAGCTCTTCTCGATGATCACATTGCGGCCCTTGGGTCCGAGCGTCACGCGCACGGCGTTGGCCAGGCCATTGACGCCGCTCAGGAGCTTCTGCCGCGCTTCCTGATCGAATTTGATTTCTTTTGCCATTACCAGTTACTCCAGAACCCCGAGGACGTCGTCCTCGCGGATGATCAGGTGCTCTTCGCCGTCCAGGTTGACTTCAGTGCCCGCATATTTGCTGAACAGCACCTTGTCGCCCTTCTTCACGTCCAAGGGTTGAACGGTGCCGTCTTCGCGGACCTTGCCTCCTCCTGCGCCGATGACGACGCCTTCCTGGGGCTTCTCCTTGGCCGAATCGGGGATGATGATTCCCCCGGCGGTCTTCTCTTCTTCGTCCAGGCGCTTGACCAGGATCCTGTCCTGGAGCGGTCGGATCTTCATACCAGCGAACTCCTCCGAGACCCTCACCCGGGATGGGGGTGGGGCGGGCGTTGGGGATGACTCGGATCGGAACGATCCGAGCGGGTCGAGTTAGCACTCGACGCGAGTGTTTGCCAAACCAGCCCGGACGGTATGCACGAGTTTTTCAAGGTCAAGTCAGCACCCTGTTTTTCTTGGGTTCTTGCTTGACCTTCGCCTTCTGTTCGGCGAATCTCCGGCGAAATCACCGTTTGGAGGCCGTTTCGTGGCCCTGACCCGTCGCCAGCGAGAAATCTACGATTTCATTCGCCAATTCGTAGATGAGAAGGGCTATTCGCCGAGCCTGGAGGAGATCGGACAAGCGTTCGGGCTCTCCTCCGTGGCGACGGTCCACAAGCACGTCCAGCACCTGGTGGAGAAGGGCTTCCTGAAGAAGGCCTGGAATCGCTCCCGCTCGGTCGAGCCCATGGACGAGGAGCGGACCGGCCTCGTGGAACTCCCGCTGCTCGGCACGGTCGCGGCAGGCGCCCCGATCGAGGCCTTCGAGGTGGACGAGCGCGTCGCGGTGCCTCAGGAAATGGTGCGTCGGCGCGGCGAGAGCTTCGTTCTCCAGGTGCGCGGCGATTCGATGATCGATGAGCACATCCAGGACGGTGACCTCGTCGTCATCGAGAGCCGCCCAGAGGCCCGCAACGGAGAGACGGTCGTCGCACTGGTGCGCGGCTCCGAAGCGACGCTCAAGAAGTTCTACAAGAAGGGCCCCAAAGTGATCCTGGAGCCTGCCAACCAGACGCTCCGGCCGATCGAAGTTCCCGCCGAGGATGTCCAGATCCGCGGCGTCGTGCGAGGGCTCCTGCGCAGCTACTGATCGGGCCTTGAGGGGCGTTGGGCTAGAGTCCGCGTTTGCCCGACGGAGGCCCTCAATGAGCGACGCCCACGACGCCGATCCCATCGAACCCCTGATTCGGGGACTGCTCGCCGAACTCGGCCAGGATCCCGAGCGGGATGGTCTCGACCGGACGCCGGCGCGGGTGGCGAAGGCCATGCGTTTCCTGACCAAGGGCTACGAGGAAGATCCGGTCGAAATCCTCAATGGCGCCATGTTCGATGTGAGCTACGACGAGATGGTCGTCGTCAAAGACATCGAGTTCTACAGCCTCTGCGAACACCACATGCTGCCTTTCTTCGGGCGCGTCCACGTGGCGTACATCCCGGACGGCAAGGTCGTCGGGCTTTCCAAGATTCCTCGTGTGGTCGAGATGTTCGCGCGGCGCCTTCAGGTGCAGGAGCGCCTCACCATGGAGGTGGCGGAGACCCTCGAGAAGGTGCTCCAGCCAAGGGGTGTCGCGGTGGTCGCCGAGTCGATCCACCTCTGCATGATGATGCGTGGCGTGCAGCAGCAGAACACGTTCGCCATCACCAGTTCGTTGAAGGGCGTCTTCCAGACCGACCCGATGACCCGATCGGAGTTCATGGAACTGATTCGCCACCGCAAGGCGTCCTTCGCCTAGGCGCATCGGGTCGCATTCGAGAAGGGCTGCGGGCCTCGGGTCCGCGCCTGTTCGATGGTCAGGCGGGCCGCGCAGTCCTGCGATTCTGCGCAGTGCAGCCGGAAAAAGCACGAGTTCGGGGCGTGACGCGCAGAAAAAGACACATGACGCAGCGTTTCCCGACCGCTCGTTCGGGTCATCATGGCGCGTCGCGTCAGGAGGTGACTCGATCGTATCGAGGAAATGCTCTCAAGTAGCTGAGATTGCTAATGAATATTTTCTTTCCGAGAGCGTCATTTCATGCTTGGCAAACGGACTAAAGCGGAATATCCTGCAGTCCGAATGGATTAGGAATGACGGGCTCCGGCAACTCCAGCTGGAAACGGTCTTCCGAACTGCCTGATTTTTCTCACTAAATGACTCTGCTGCAACGCGTCGCGATGCAGCAGAGTGGCCAGCGTGAGGACGACTGGGACGAGCGTTGCACGAGTTTTTGTGTTGCGTCGCCTGGATCGAGCGTCACGTGGGCCTCCGAAGCGGAACGAACCCGCAACAGGTGAGAGGAAAACGGCAAGGCGGGACCACCTGTCAGCCGGGTACGGATCGGAGTTGCGAAGAGGGCGCCTCCCACCGGACCAGTGAAGCGCCCAAGAGACAGCGAGAGAACCCGAGAGCCAGCTGACTGGATCCGGGAAACCGAAGCCGGGCGCCACGCCGGCAACCAGACCAGGACAACGAAAATCGAGGCCTGCACGCGAGCAGGAGCTTCCGGAGAGCCCGGTAGCGAGAGCGCGGCGGGACTTTGAAATGCGGCGACCCTACTTCGTCGCTCCCAGACAAAGGGGTGAGGGATGACCAACGAAAACGACCTCTCCATTGAAGCGCAGCGCCGTGCAACCTGGCGGCGGATCGCGCCGGAAAACGAACTCGGTCAGGAGACCGATGCGCAGGCCGTGAAGAGCGCGAAGTCGATGACCCGCGTCGATCCGAAGCGGCTGAACACCCAGAAGGAAAGCCAGCGCTCGAGCGAGCGCGGTGCCCTCGTTTCCTACTTCAAGGACATCGCTGAGATCGCGACCCTGAAGAAGGAAGAGGAAGTGATCCTCGCCAAGGAGATCGAGGCTGCGACGCTCGCTTTTCGCGAGGGGATGGTCACGATTCCGTGGACCGCCAAGGAAGCGGTGCGGATCTGGCAGGGCCTGAAGGCCGAGAACCGCGCCACCGGCAAGATGTGCGAGTCCTTCGGCTCGGGCTCGCCCGAGGGTGTCGATCTCGGCGGCCGAATCGACCAGATCCTCGGCAAGATCGAGCTCGCGCTACGCAAGCGCGAGGCCGCAATCGAGGCCGAGAAGTCGGCTGAGGTGCTCAAGTTCGACCGGCGTGCCGCCGCGCGGCTCCTGAAGGAGGCCGATCTGTCCATGCAGCTGCTCGGGCGGATCCGCAAGGGCGTGCTCGAGCTGTACAAGGATGCGGCTCGCTGCAACCGCCGGATCGCTGCGCTGAGCTCGAACAAGCGGCCCCCCCAGAGCGAAGCCGGCAAGGCCAAGCGCAAGCAGGATCTCGTGCGCTGGAACGAGCGCGGTTCCGAGCTGGCCTACGAGGTCGGCATGGAGATCGGCGACTTCGTCGAACACATGGGGCGCGTTGAAGACGAGTGGGATCGGCTGTCGGATGTGAAGAGCGTCTTCGTGCAGCACAACCTGAAGCTCGTCGTGGCCATCGCGAAGGATTTCCGGAACATGGGGATCACCTTCCAGGATCTGATCCAGGAGGGGAACATCGGCCTCATCCGGGCCGTCGAGAAGTTCGAGTACCACCGCGGGCACAAGTTCTCGACATACGCCGTGTGGTGGATCCGCCAGGCACTGATCCGGGCCATCCAGAATCATTCTCGGACGATCCGGATCCCCAGCCATGTGCATGACACCTTGCTCAAGTACTACAGGGCGTATAACGCGCTCGAAAAGAAACTGGGCCGGGATCCGACGACCCGTGAGATCGCCAAGACGATGGACATCGAGGTGGAGCGTGCCGAGCAGCTCCAGCGAATGGTCCGCGAGCCGGTGAGCCTCGAGAAGGACGTGCCCGGCACGGACTCCAAGAAGGTCAAGGACATCGTTGCTGATCAGAACCCGATCTCGCCGGTGGCGGGGCTTGACCACGCGCGCCTCGAGCGGGCCAGCGATACGTCGATTGCCCAGCTCTGCGAGCGCGAGCGGAACATCCTGCGCTGGCGTTTCGGCCTGAAGGGCGAGCGCGAGCACACGCTCGAGGAGATCGGCGGCAAGCTGGGTCTTTCTCGCGAGCGCGTTCGCCAGCTCGAAGCCCGGGCACTGACGAAGCTTCGCAACTCGGATAGCCGCGACCGCCTGGAAGCGTTCGCATTCGAGGCGACGCTCTAGCCAGCGACCGACCGCCTTGCGGCCCTCCGGGCGTGGAATGCGCCGGGGGGCCGTTTTCGTTTGGGGGCGCCCGCTCTCCGCTTCTCGTCAGTCCAGCTGGGTGAGGTCGTAGACCAGCTCTCCAGCTTCCTGGAGCTCGTCGCGGACCCGGGCCAGCCACTCGGTCGTGGTCGCCTGGCGGCGTTCCCCGAGCAGGCGCTCACGCTCCGCGTTGGCGCCTGCTTCGAGCTGATCGTCGGTCGGGCCGGTCCGTTCCAGTAGCTGGATCAGTACGAAATTCCGGTCGCCGACTTCGTGGATGGTCGGGTCGGACGGGGACTCTGTGGTCAAGGCAAAGGCTGCACCCAACAGCTCCGGCTCCGCACCCACGCCCGGGACGAAGCCATCGGGTCGATGGCGCAAGGGATCGGGGCGGGTGATCACGATCTCTGATTCTCGCGCAGCATCGACCAGCGCTTCGCCGGCTCGCACCCGTTCGGCCAGGGTCTCGGCCTTTTCCCGTGCCGCTGCGGTCGAGGCGTCGGTGAGGGCAAGATCGCGCGCGATCTGTTCTCGCGCCTCTTCGAAGGGTGTGATCTGGGCCGCGCGCTTCTCCTCGAGCAGGATGATGTGCCTCCCGAAGCTGCTCTCGACCACATCCGAGACCTGGCCGGGCTCCAGGTTGAACGCAACGTCTTCGAATTCCTTCACCATGCGACCGCGGGAGAAGAATCCAAGATCTCCGCCGCGGGCCTGGCTGCCCGGGTCGTCGGAGAGTTCGGCAGCCACGTCGGCGAAGGCCTCACCGCCCTCGAGCCGCGCAAGGGCGGCTTCGAGCTTCTCGTCCGCCGCTGCCCCGGAAGCCTCATCTCCGTCCTCGGCCTTGCGGATCAGGATGTGGCGGGCGCGCACCTCCTCGGGCCGATCGAACTCGGAACGACGTTTTTCGTAGGCCTCCTGGAGTTGCTCCGCCTCGTTGTCGAGCAAGGCCTGGACGGCTTCCTCGGAGGCCTCGAGCCCTTCCGGCCTCTTGCTTCCGTCCAGGGTCACCATGGCAATCTTCACCTGCTCGCCCGTGTAGCGGAGCGATTCCCGCGCTTCGGCCTCGGAGACATCGACCGATTGCCAGAGCAGGCGCTGGAGCTTGCCCTGAAGGATCTCGCTCCGCAGGGCTTCTTGGAAGCGAAGCAAGCTGCCGAACTCACGCTCCGCATAGTTGCGCACGAGGTCCTGATTGAGCTTGCCCTCTTCGTCCAACACGCCGGGCAAGCTGTGGAGGTAGTTGCGTACCTCCCGATCGCTGACGACGAGGCCCATCTGCTCGGCTTCGAAGGCATACAGCCCGATCTGCAAGAGGCTGCTGGCGGCGGATTCGTCGAGGAAGGGCGCCGCGGCCTTCGGGTCATAGCCATCGCCCAGGGCCTCGCGGTATCTGGCTTCGATCCCGCGCTTCACCCGATCGACCTCTCGCAGGTCGAATGAGCGGGAGCCGACGCGCACGACGACGCCGTCCTCCTCGACCGGACCGCCGCTGCCCCCGCCGCCGAGGTACAACGTGAACACGACGGCAATCGCCCCGATCACCAGGATCATGAACCAGCGGGATCCCTCCCGGAGCGCACGGAGCATCTCTTCCCCTTGTGGCCCCGTTCCGGGACCGTCGAGTGTGAAGCCCGGCAAGGTACGAGGGGCTCCGCAGGGGGGCAATCCCAGGAGCCCGCTCGGGATTGTCCTTGCCGCCTTCCCCGGGGGCTGATAGGATGATTCATCGCCCCTCCCGGATAGGGAAAGGCGCTTTCAAACCGCGGACTTAGGCCGTGAGTTGTCGGTCTGGAAGCTCACGATCTGGACCCTGTTCCAAACCGGGTTCGAAATCTGAACACAGGCCGACCACAGGGAGAAGCTGGTGCCCTTCAAACGCATCCTGGGTTGGTTCTCGAGCGACTTGGCCATCGATCTCGGAACGGCCAACACCCTCGTCTACGCCAAGGGCAAAGGCATCGTGGTGTCCGAACCCAGTGTCGTGGCGGTGGTGAAGGATGGCCGCGGGCCGGACAAGGTCCGGGCCATCGGCGAGGAAGCGAAGAAGATGCTCGGGCGCACGCCGGGCAACATCGTCGCCATCCGTCCGATGAAAGACGGCGTCATCGCCGACTTCGACGTCACGGAGGCGATGCTGCGCCACTTCATCGAGCGTGTGCACAACCGCTCGTCGGCGCTGGTACGCCCGCGCATCGTGGTGGCGGTTCCTTCGGGCATTACATCGGTCGAGAAACGCGCCGTCCGCGAAGCGTCACTCGCTGCCGGAGCGCGCGAGGTCTATCTGATCGAGGAGCCCATGGCCGCCGCAATCGGTGCCGGGCTTCCCGTGACAGAACCGTCGGGCAACATGATCGTCGATATCGGTGGCGGCACGACGGAGGTCGCGGTGATTTCGCTCTCCGGAGTCGTGTATTCCAACTCGGCTCGCGTCGGCGGCGACAAGATGGACGAGTCCATCATCAACTACGTGAAGCGCAAGTACAACTTGCTAGTCGGTGAGCGGACCGCAGAACTGATTAAGATGAAGATCGGTACGGCCTACCCGACGGCGGATATCGACGTCATGGAAGTGAAGGGCCGGGACCTGGTCGCGGGAGTCCCGAAGACACTCGAGATCAAATCCGACGAGGTCCTCGAGGCGTTGCAAGAGCCGATTACAGCGGTGGTCGAGAGCGTGCGTGTTGCCCTCGAGCAGACGCCGCCGGAGCTCGCTGCAGATATCGTGGACAAAGGCATCGTGATGGTGGGGGGCGGTGCCTTGCTGCGAAACCTCGACGTGCTGCTACGGGAGGCCACGGGGCTCCCGGTGATGCTCGCCGAAGATCCGCTGACGGCCGTGGCGCTCGGGACAGGCCAGACGCTCGACGAGCTCAAGCTGCTGCGCGAGGTGACGATCCCGTCGTGATGCCCCCGCCCATGGGGAGGCCATGGGCGATTTTCTGCGCCGCATCCGCCTGCCCCTCCTCTTCGCGGGGCTGCTGCTCCTGACCCTCGTCCTGATGTTGCAGGATCGGGGAAGCCCCGCCCGGGGTACCGCCCCGGTGGGCCCTGAGAGCGACGGCTCGCCCTCGGCTGCGGCGCCGCCTCTGGAACCAACGGGCTCGGATCTTCCCAACTCGATCTTCGAGATCGCCGCGCCGGTGCAGAAGGCGCTGGCAAGCCCGGTGGATTGGCTGGGAGAGACCTGGGCGAACTACGTGGCCCTGGTCGATCTGCGCCTCGAGAATGACGAGTTGATGGGCCGCCTTGCGGAGCTCGAGGAAGAGAACCTCCAGTTTCGCGAAGCACTCGTTGCCAGCGGGCACCTCGACGGCATCGCCCGCATGCGGGAAGGCTTCGAGGTGCCGCTGCTTCCGGCTCAAGTCGTAGGCCAGGATGTGTCTTCCTGGTTTCACGCGATCCTCGTCGATCGCGGCCGCCGTGCGGATGTGCTCTCGGGCATGCCGATCGTTTCGGAGCACGGGCTCGTCGGGGTGGTGACGGCCACCTCGCTTCATGCCAGCCGGGCCATGTTGTTGCTCGATCGGCGCAGTGCCGCCGACGCGATCATTCAGCGCAGTCGCGCTCGAGGCATCGTGCGTGGCACCGGGAGCGGCGAGCTCGAGTTCGTCTTCATGGTTCGTGGTGACGATGTCTTGCCCGGTGACGTCGTGATCACGTCCGGCTTCGGCGGCGTGTATCCGAAGGGCGTCCGCGTCGGCCGCGTGACCGATGTGAGCACGGATCGCGCCGAACTCCTGCACAAGGCACGGGTCACGCCGGCCGTCGATTTCGGTCATCTGGAGCAGGTCTTCGTGATGCTGCGCCGCGCGCCCACGATGGATCTGCTGTTTGCTGGAGACGGGGATCTCGCCGACCCGGCCGGGGAAGAAGAGGCGGCCGCGAAGGACGCGGTGGCACCGTGAGGAATGCGGTGGCGCTGCTCCTGCTCGGGCTGCTGGCCCTGGTGGTCGAGAGCGCGTTGGCTGCCGGGATGCCCGTGCGGTTCGTCCCCCAGGCGTCTCTCCTCGCGGCAGTGGCGGCCGGGCTGGTGCTGCGTCCGGGTGAGGCCCTCGTGGTGGCTGCGGCGCTCGGGCTCGGCGCCGATGCGCTCTCAGGAACCCTGCTGGGGCAACAAGCGATGCTGCGCATCCTGGAGGTGGTTGCGACCCGTGGGATCGCTGCCCAGCTCGATCTTCGGCACGGCTTCCCCCTCGCCATCTTCGTCAGCGTCATGTCCCTGGTCGATGCGATCCTGCTCGTGCTGGGTAGTCAGTTCTTTCTGGGTCTCCACTTCCATGGGGCCGAAGTCGGGGGTGCTCTGGTACGGGCGGCCGTGACCGGGATTTGCGCCCCCTTCGTCGGCAGCCTGGCTCAGGGCCTCGTAGACCGATTGGACGAGAGTCAGGCCCGGCGGGAGATGCGGCTCGAGACAGGACGGTCTGGCCTGTGAACGGAGCTGCGTCTTGAGCACCCAACTGGCGGGGGGGCAGTTGCCGATCGAAGGAAGGCTGTACCTGGCGGCCGCCTTGATCCTTGGGGTCCTGTTCGTTTTCGTGGTCCGGCTCTTCCAGCTCCAGATCCTGGAGGGGGACGAGCTGCGCCGCCGGTCCGAGCAGAACTCGGTTCGCCAGGTTCGTTTGGAGGCACCGCGGGGAGAAGTGCTCGACAGGGAAGGCAGGGTGCTTGCCAGTACGCGTCCGGCCTATCGGCTGGAGGTCACGCCTAACGATCTTTCTGCTCGTGAACGGACATTCGCCGCTCTCGGGCAGTTGCTCGGAGCGGCCCCTGCGGAGTTGGACGAAAAGGCGGGCTCGAGCAGGGGGAGCCGGCGTTTCCGTCCTCGCGTGCTGGCGGATGATCTGGATTTCGAGATGCTCGCGCGGGTCGAGTCCCATCGGTTCGCGATGCCGGGCGTTCACACCCACGTCGAACCCCGGCGCCACTATCTCTCCGGCACCCTGGCCGCTCATCTCCTGGGGACGATCGGAGAGATCCGCGCCGATCAGCTCGAACGTGAGGCCTTCCAGGACTACCGTTCCGGCGATGTGATCGGGCAGACCGGCTTGGAGGCGCGCTTCGAGGCCCATCTCCGCGGTCGGGAAGGCGGCCGGAATGTCGTCGTAGACGTCGCTGGCCGAGAGGTGGGGGATCCGCTCCTGGAGGTGCCGGCGGTGCCCGGAGGCCGGGTGGTGTTGAGCCTGGATCGGGATCTGCAACTCGCCGCCGAGGAAGGCTTCGAAGAGGCTCCCGAGGGCGAACTCGCACGGATTGGTGCCGCCGTGGCCCTCGATGTGAACACGGGTGACGTGCTCGCGATGGTGTCGCGGCCCGCCTTCGACCCGAACTCCTTTGCCGGCGGCATCGACACGGCCACCTGGAAGGGGCTCACATCCGATGATTGGGATCCTCTTCAGAACCGCGCACTCCAGAATCACTATCCTCCGGGTTCGACGCACAAGGCCATCGTTGCGGCCGCCTTGTTGCAGGAAGGTGTGATCGGTCCGCGTACGACGGCCTACTGTCCCGGGTTCTTTCGTTTCGGTGGCCGCGTCTACCGCTGTTGGAAGCGCGCCGGGCACGGCACGGTGGATCTCATGGATGCGCTACGCGAATCCTGCGATGTGTTCTTCTACACCTACGGTGAGAAGCTCGGCATCGACCGGCTTGCCAACTACGCGAAGGCGTTTGGAATCGGCCGCACACCGGGCCTCGGCCTGGGATCCGAGGCGCCCGGGTTGGTACCGAGCAGTGCGTGGAAGCGGCGGCGTTTCGGGAAGCCCTGGTATCCGGGCGAGACCGTGTCGGCGAGCATCGGTCAGGGCTTCAATCTCTACACGCCGTTGCAGCTCGCCGTCGCTTATGCCGCTCTCGCCAATGGTGGCAAGGTGATGAAGCCACGGCTGGTCTTGCGGCTCGAGACCCAGGATGGAATCACCGTGAAGAGCTTCCCGACGGAGCAGGCTGGCGAAGTGCCCGTCACGCCGGCCCGGCTCGCCCTGGTTCGTCGCGGTCTACGCGCTGTCGTGGAGGAGCCCCATGGAACCGGTGCACGTGCGCGTGTCCCCGGTGTCGAGGTGGCGGGCAAGACGGGGACGGCACAGGTCGTTCGTCTCGATCAGGTGGAAGGCCTGAAGGAGAACGAGATCCCGATTCGGCAGCGTGATCACGGCTGGTTCGGTGCCTTCGCTCCGGCGGACGATCCGGAGATCGCCGTGGCCGTCTTCGTCGAGCATGGCCTTCACGGCAGCACGGCCGCGGCACCCATCGCTCAGCGCATCCTGGCCCGCTACTTCGAGAAGAAGAACGGTGGGCCGTTGGTGGCCGCGACCGAAGGGGGCAACGATGAATCCGGCGATTGACCGGCGTTCCCTGCAGCACTTCGACTGGGTGTTGCTCGGGCTCGTCGCATGCGTGCTGGGGATCGGCCTTGCGAATCTCTACTCGGCATCCTCGCCTGGGGTGGAGTCAGGCCTGCCGCCGGAATTTCGCCGGCAGACGCTTGCCCTGGGCGTCGCCACGATCGGAATGCTGGTGGCCCTGGTCCTCGACTACCGGCGTCTCGAACGTCTGGCGGTGCCGGTCTATGTGGGCACGCTCTTGTTGGTCGCATCCACTCTGGTGTTGGCTCCGATCACGCGGGGGAACCGCTCGTGGCTGATCTATGGCCCGCTCAGCCTCCAGCCGGCAGAACTCGCGAAGGTGGGCCTGATCCTGGCGATGGCTCGTTACTTCCACCGCAACCCGCCGAGTGAGATCCGTCGCGTCCGCGATCTCTGGGGGCCCGCCATGATTGCAGCGGGCCCGGTGGGCTTGATCGTCCTGCAACGAGACATGGGGGTTGCGGTGCTGACGATGCTGATCGCGGCCACCTACCTGTTGTTCGTTCGCATTCCTGCTCGCGCGTGGGCCGCGCTTGGTGCCGCCGGTGTCGTAGGACTCGCTGGCCTTTGGACCTACGTGTTCAAGGACTACCAGAAGGAGCGCATCCTCGATTTCCTGGATCCCTCCCGAGATCCGCTCGCCTCCGGCTACCAGCAGATCCAGTCGCGGATCGCGGTCGGTTCCGGCGAGCTCTTTGGCAAGGGATACCTCGAAGGCACCCAGACCCAACTCCAATTCCTCCCGACTCAGCATTCGGATTTCGCCTTCTCGGTGCTCGCCGAGGAATGGGGTTTCCTCGGCTCGGTCACGCTGCTTGCCGTCTATTTCTTGCTGATGATCTGGGGCCTCGTCGTCGCCAACAACTCCAAAGACAGCTTCGGCGCCATGCTCGCAATCGGAGTCGTCGGAATGCTCTTCTGGCCGGCCGTCATCAACGTCGCCATGGTTTTGGGCCTGGCCCCGGTGATCGGCGTCCCGCTCCCCCTGGTCTCCTACGGCGGCTCTCAACTGCTGGCCAACCTCGTCGCCATCGGCCTCCTCATGAACGTCTCGATGAGGCGCTACATCTTCTAACCCCTCCCCCATTTCCCAGCCAAACCTGCGGCAGGCGCCGCTTGGCTCCTCGAGACGGATCGCGGGCCGGGGGGCGGCCATCGCGGAATGGCTCGGCCGGGGCTTGGTAGGCCGCTTTCGACCTGGACACGGGTTCGCTTACGCGGCTTCGCCGCTAGCGAACTTGCACACGCCCAATAGCCGAGATGCCTGCGCTTTATTTCCGCGCTGACCGCCCCCCGCCCCACGATCGGCCGTGCAGGCAACCGGGACCGCCTCGCCGGGGCCAGGCGCAGGTCGGGCGGAAATAAAGCGCAGGCATAGGTCCCGTTCAGCGTGCGCGTAGGTTGCCCGCGGCGATAGCCGCGTAGGCAACACCCCGTCCACCTTTCTGCGCGGCCCCCCGCCCCCCGGCCGAGCCATTCCGCCCGGCCTGTGCCTGGCCCCGGCGACTCCACGCCTAGCAAGAGGAGCAAGGCGACCTCAGGAAAAAGGGTGGAGGAGGCTAGACCAGCTTCTGCGCCATTTCTTCGAAGGCGCTCTTGGGCCGGGCGCCGGTGATCTGCTCGACGACCGTTCCGCCCTTGAAGGCGAGCACGGTGGGGATGGCGCGGACGCCGTATTTTCCCGGAGTGGCCGGGTTCTCGTCGATGTTCATCTTGACGATCTTGACCTTGCCGTCGTAGGTGCCGGCCAACTCCTTGACGATCGGCGCGATGGCTCGACACGGGGCGCACCATTCGGCCCAGAAGTCGATGATGATCGGAGTGTCCGATTGGAGGACCTCCTGCTCGAAGTTGTCATCCGTGACGTCGATGATCTCGGCCATACGCAGCTTGTACTCCCTGTCGTCTTGAGCGCCCCCGCGAAGCTTACCACCGCAAGCCCGACGTCAAATCCCGGTCACCGGTGCTGGGCGGAGCGCCGCTCCGAGAGGGAGTCGAGCTCGCCGGTGACCACCGCCAGGGAACCCGCTCCAGCGCGGGCGAGGCGGGCGGCGAGCGCCATGGCCGCGTCGGGTTCTCCGATTACCACGATTGGATGGGCTGGGTCCAGCCAGGCGTCCGGGAACGGATCGTCTGTGTCTAGCTAAACAGCGTTTCGAAGGGATGGGGCCCTGAGGCCGCGGGGTAGGGGATGGACGATGGTGACCTCTCCTTCCTCCATCAGGGCCGCAGCCTCGTCGGCAGAAATCTCTCGAATGGGCGCTTCGCCGCTTCGCTCGAGCAGGCTGCCAAAGCCGTCCCGGCAGGCGGGGATGGCGAACAAGGCGATCGTCAGCAGCAGTGGAAGCGCGCGGATCACCCCGGCAGCATAGCAGTGGGGTCTGGTGCACCCGGCTGGGAGAATTGACGCCCCGAAACTGGCCCGGTATGTTCGAAACGCCCGATCTACTTGATATTGCAGGGTTTTCTTCGGTTTCTCCTGTTCCCCCTCGGTTCTCCCTGGTCAGGCTTGGTTGGGCTTGGTGCAATCGCCCCGCTGCGGGCCGTCATCGTTGCGAAAGGATCTCTGCCCGTGGGTTCTTCTTTCGATCCCGTCGCTCGGGTACGCGACAGCCTGGAGGAGAGCGCCCGCGTCAAGCGCGGCGTGGCCGCGGACCTTTCCGAGGAGATCGCCCGTGCCGGTGCCTGGGTGGCGGACGTCTTCCGCTCCGGCGGGAAGGTCCTCCTGATTGGCAATGGTGGCTCGGCGTCCGACGCTCAGCACATTGCAACGGAATGGACGGGCCGGCTCAACCGGGAGCGCCCTGCGCTGCCGGCGCTCGCGCTGACCGCCAACTCTTCGGATCTGACGGCGATCGGAAACGACTACGGTTTCGATCGTTTGTTCGCCCGGCTGATCGAAGCCCACGGCGTGGCGGGGGATATCGTCGTCGCGATTTCGACTTCGGGCAATTCACCGAACGTCCTGGCGGCGGTCGAAGAGGCGGCTCGCCGCGGAATGCAGACGATCGGCTTGCTCGGAAAGGGAGGTGGCAAGCTCGTTGGGCGGGTAGATCTGCCACTGGTCGTGCCTTCCAACGACACCCAGCGCGTGCAGGAATCCCACATCGCCATCCTTCACACGATTGCCGAGGTCGTGGACGAGATCCTCTACCCGGAGGATGCATGACGCGCCGTCTGCCGCGGATCGATCGAAGCCAGATTCGCACGTATCCGGCACGAGAGCGATTCAGCAAAGTGAAGCGCTCTCTCGAAGGTGTGCCTCACGAGCCGGGTTCGGACTTTCAGCAATTCCTGGACCGACTTCCCGGGATTCTCGGTGCGAAGGATCTGCGCGCCGCGATCGACGCCGCGGGCCGTGCCCACGCCAAGAACAAGCTGATCCTCTGGGGCTTCGGTGCCCACCTCATCAAGGTCGGTCTGGCCCCGGTGGTGGTGGACCTGATGGAGCAGGGCTTCGTTTCAGGCTTGATGATGAATGGCGCTGGCTGCGTGCACGATTTGGAACTGGCGATGATGGGCCAGACCAGCGAAGACGTGGCACCGGCCCTCGATGAGGGCAGCTTCGGCATGGCTCGGGAGACTTCCGAACGGCTGAATGGAGCGATCGAGGCCGGCCATGCCGCGGGCCTCGGTATGGGAGAGGCCGTTGGGCGGGAGATCCTGGAGGGCAAAGGTTTCCGCTACAAGGATCGCTCGGTTCTCGCGAATGCGGCCCGCCTTGGAATCCCGGTCACCATCCATGTGGCCATCGGGACCGACATTCATCACATGCACCCGAGTGCGGACGGTGCGGCGTTAGGCGCCACCAGCTACCGCGATTTCGAGACCCTGACTCGCCTGGTCGCGGCTCTCGAGGGCGGCGTACTCTTCAACATCGGCTCGGCGGTGATCCTGCCCGAGGTCTTCCTGAAGGCCCTGGCCCTGGCCCGCAATCTGGGGAACAAGGTCGAGAAGTTCACGACGGTGAACTGCGATTTCATCCGCCAATATCGCCCCAGTGTGAATGTGGTCGAGCGGCCCACCCGGCTCGGCGGTCGCGGCCTCTCGTTGATCGGTCATCACGAGATCCTGGTTCCGTTGATTGCGGCGGGGCTCATCGAAGCCCAGGCCCCGAATCAGGCGAAGGGAAAGCGGCGATGAGCGGACGGATCGCTCTCGAAGAAGGCGACATCACGGCCGCCCAGGTCGATGCAGTCGTCAACGCGGCGAACTCGGAGTTGAAGCTCGGTTCCGGTGTGGCCGGCGCAATCCGCACGAAGGGTGGCCCGACCATCCAGGCCGAGTGCGATGCCCACGGGCCGATCGAAGTGGGAGGCGCGGCGCTCACAGGTGCGGGCGACCTTCCTGCTCGCTACGTCATTCACGCAGCGGGCATGCCGCCCGGGGGCCAGGCCAGCGAAGAGAGCGTGCGCGCTGCCATGTTGGCCAGCCTCGAGCTGGCCCGCTCCCAGGCGCTGCGTACGATTGCCGTGCCCGCGATTGGCGCGGGGGTTGGTGGCGTTTCCTTGCAGCGCTCTGCCGAGATCCTGTTGGAGGAAGCTCATTCGCATCTCGACGGAGAGACGACTCTCGAGGAGATCCGATTCGTCTTGTTCGGAGAGCCCGCCTACAGGGTGTTCGAGATGGTGGACGATGCCGCCAAGGTGGCGGCCCAGATGGAGCGCATGCGCTCCCGGTCTTGATGATGGGATTGCTCTTCTACGAGCTGGCGACTGTTGCCTACCTCTTGTCCGCCTTGCTTGCGGTGCTCCGTGTCATCGTGCGGAAGGATTCCTTCGGACGCGCCGCGGTGTTTGCTCTCGCCGCAGGCGTGCTTCTTCACTCGGGGGGGGCTGGCAGCTTCATACCCTCGAGCCCAGGCCCTCGATGAACTCCCTGCCGATGGCGCTCTCGTTCATGGCCTGGGTGGGATCCCTCATCTACCTGGGGCTGCTGTTCTGGGTGCGCGGTCAGGGTCTCATCCTGGTCGTGGCACCGGCGGCCTTTCTCGGTTGCGTGTCGGGGCTGCTGTATCTCTATGCCCCCCGGCCAACCGAGGACTTGCATCCGGTCTGGTCCCACCTCCATGTGCTGCTTTCGAGTGCTGGGCTGGCGACCCTGGGAGTCGCCGCGGGCGCCGGGCTGCTCTACATCGGCCACCACCGTGCCATCAAACGCAAGCGCCGGCTGGCCCGGTCCCTGCCGCCTCTCGAGAGCCTCGATCGGGTCAATACCATTGCACTCGGCGTGGGTTTCATTTTGCTCACCCTTGGCCTGTTCACCGGGGTGTTGTGGGTCTACGAGACCGAGGGGCGGCTCTGGGAGGCGAACCTCCACGCGAAAGCGACGCTGGGTGCCTGGGTATTGTGCGGTGCCGCAACCCTGGCGCGTTTCGGCTTCGACGTGGGCGCACGACGAGTGGCCTTCCTCTCGGCTGCGGGCTTCGGACTTCTCGTCTTCGCGGTCGTCGGTGCGGGAGCGTTCTCTTGAATCTCCTGCTGCTCGGCATGAGCCATCGGACATCCTCTCTCGATCTGCGCGAACGCTACGCCGTCGGCGATCTGGGGCCGGCCAATGAGAAGCTCGTGGCAGATCCGGACATCGAGGAATGCGTGATCCTCTCGACCTGCAACCGGGTCGAAGTCCTCGTGCTGACGCGCAGCCCGGCGGCCGCCCGGCTGCGCCTCCGATCGTTCGTCGAACGCGAGCTTCCCGACGAGGTTCAGCGTCCGAGCCCCGCCGAACTCGAGTCCGCGCTCTACGAGCTGTCGGATGCCGAGGCTACCCGCCACGTCTTCCGTGTCGCCTGCTCGGTCGACTCGATGATCGTTGGCGAACCGCAGATCCTGGGGCAAGTGAAAGAAGCCTATCGGGCGGCTGTGGCCACGGGAAGCTGCGGGCCGATTCTGTCGCGCCTCTATCAGCGTGCCTTTTCCACGGCGAAGCGCGTACGCAACGAAACCCGTATCGGCGAGCGCGGCGTTTCCGTTGCCCGCGTGGCGGTGGATCTGGCCAGGCAGATCTTCGAGAGCCTGGATGACAAGGCTGCTCTCTTGATTGGCGCTGGTGAGATGATCGAGCTGGCGCTCGAACGTCTGCGATCCTCCGGGTTGCGGAGCGCACGCATCGCCAACCGCACGCCGGCACGAGCCGCGGCCCTGGCGACACGTTTCGAGGCTTCGGCCCACGGCCTGGAGGAGCTCCCGACCCTTCTCGAACAGAGCGACGTCGTGCTGACGTCGATCGGCGGCGACAGTCCGCTTCTGACTTCCGAGGTCGTGGCGGAGGCGCTTCGCGACCGCCGGCATCGGCCGCTCTTCGTGATCGATATCGGAGTTCCGCGCAACGTGGCGCCCGATGTGAACCAGCTGGATTCGGTGTATCTCTACGATCTCGACGATCTGTCCGGAATGGCCGAAGCGAATGCGGACGAGCGGCGGCGCGAAGTGGCTCGGGCGGAGAACATCGTTCTCGAGGAAGAGCAGCGCTTCGAAGGCTGGCTGACGGCTCTGGCTGCCGTGCCCACGATTCGAAGCCTCCGCACGCGGGCCGAGGCGATTCGCGCTGCTGAGTTGGAGCGCGGCCTGGCATCCCTCGAGTGGAGTGATGCCCATCTGGATGCCGTCGAGTCCATCACGCGGGCGATCATCAACAAGCTTCTTCACGCACCCCTTGCAAGGTTGCGCCAGGAAGTCGATCGGGAAGAGGGGCTGGCTCACCTGGAGGCTGCACGTGTGCTCTTCGCCCTCGATGATGGCCGGGCACCCGGTGCAGAAGCCGACCGGCGGGAGGAAGACGAATGAGGTTCGGGCGCTTCGTCGGACCGGGAGACGAGGGATGAAGCTGGTCCGCATTGCAACGCGCGGAAGTGCCCTGGCATTGGCCCAATCCGGTCATGTGGCTCGGGCGATCGAAGTGGCTCTTCGTTGCCGCACGGAGCTCGTGAAGATCCAGACCACCGGGGATCGGATCCAGGATCGCTCACTTGCAGCGATCGGTGGCAAGGGGCTGTTCATCAAGGAAGTCGAGGAGGCTCTCATCGACGGTCGCGCGGATGTCGCGGTGCATAGTGCGAAGGATCTTCCGCCGGAACAGGCACCGGGTCTCATGCTGGCCGCGTTTCCCATGCGGGCCGATGCGAGGGACGCGCTGGTCGGCCGCGATTCGGGCGCGACGGTCGAGGCGCTACCCCGTGCCAGCCGGGTGGGCACCGGCAGCGTGCGTCGCGCCAGTCAGCTTCTGGCCTATCGCCCGGATCTCGTGATCGTGCCGATCCGAGGCAACGTCGATACGCGCTTGCGCAAGCTCGAGGATGAAGACCTGGCGGCGGTGGTGTTGGCCAGCGCCGGGCTCGAGCGCCTCGGTCTCGAGGAGCGCATCGATGAACGGATCGATGAAGGGCTGATGCTCCCCGCTGTCGGCCAGGGCACGCTGGCCCTCGAATGTCGTCAGAACGAGGCTCTTGCGGACGATCTGCTCGCAATCGATCACCCCCCGACGCGGGTATCGATTACAGCGGAACGTGCATTCCTGGCTGTGCTTTCCGGGGACTGCCACGCACCGATCGCGGGCCGCGCCGAACTCCAGGCCGATGGTCGGGTGAAGCTGCGCGCTCGGGTCCTGTCACCCGATGGCCGAAATGTCGTGGCCGCCGAAGCCAGCGGTTCTGCCGCCGATGCGGAGGCGCTTGGCAGGGCGGCTGCGCGAGAGGCCCTGGGGCGAGGTGCTCTTCGCTTGATCGAAGAAGCTCGGGAAGGGTCGAAGGCGTGAACTCGCGATCCGGGAGTGCGTCCCGGGATGACGAGACCGCGTCGCGGCCGGGGCGCGTCTTCCTGGTGGGCGCGGGACCGGGTGCACCGGATCTCTTGACCCTGCGCGGCGCCGAACTCCTGGGCTCTGCGGATGTCGTCGTGTACGACGCGCTGGTGTCCCAAGAGATCCTGCGGCTCATCCCGCAGAGCGCCGAGTGCATCAACGTTGGCAAGCGAGGGCATGACGCCCCCACGCGAAGCCAGGCCGGAATCGAGGAGCTGCTGGTCGATCGGGCCCGGGCCGGCGAGCGGGTGGTTCGCCTCAAAGGCGGAGATCCCTTCGTATTCGGCCGAGGTGGCGAGGAAGTCTCCGCCTGCCGCGCCGCCGGCATCCCTTGTGAAATCGTTCCTGGTGTGACTGCTGCCGCCGCTGCACCCGCGGCGGCAGGGATTCCTCTGACCGATCGTCGCTACGCCGCGTCCTTCGCCGTCGTGACGGGCCACAACGATCCAACGAAAGTGCGGGAGGCGCTCCGCTGGGAGGAACTTGGTCGCGGCGCCGATACGCTCGTGATCCTGATGGGTGTTCGGAACCTGCGGCAGATCACGGCGCGCCTGATCGCCGGTGGCCGGGCCGCGAGCACTCCGTCAGCAGCCATTCGCTACGGCACACTTCCGGGCCAACAGGTCGTGGTGGCGCCGTTGGGCGAGCTGGCGGCGGAGATCGAGGCCGCCGGGCTCACCTCCCCGGCTGTCATCGTGGTGGGGGATGTGGTGCGGCTGCGAGCCGAGAATGGCAGTGCCGA
Source organism: bacterium (assembly GCA_024228115.1). Taxonomy (NCBI): domain Bacteria; species bacterium. Next base: position 40,086 of record JAAETT010000234.1, on the reverse strand, counting down.
GGATCTGCCGCTCTTTGGGCGCCGTGTCCTTCTCACGCGGCCGGCCGCTTCGGCTGCGTCCTGGGCCCTGGCGTTTCGCGACGCGGGAGCCTTGCCGGTGGTCGTGCCGATGATTCGTATCGAAAGCCTCCCGCCCTCGTCCGAGATCGATGCGGTGCTCGCAGATCTGGCAGGCTTCGATGCGTTGCTGTTCGCCAGCGCGAACGGCGCACGCCAGCTGGCCCTGCAATTGCGCGGCCGGGGGATCGCACCTCGGGACCTCGCGATCCCTGCCCATTGCGTCGGCCCCGCTACCGCGGTGGCAGCTCGGGACGAGGCGTTTTCGCTGGGGGAGTTGCCCGATGCTCGTTACGACGCCGAGGGCCTGGCGGATCACCTGATCGAGAAGGATCTGGTGGTGGGCAAGAAGCTTCTCCTCTCCCAACCCGTGCAGGGCCGGCGTGTCCTGGCCGACCGATTGCGCGAAGCCGGAGCGAGCGTCCAGGAATTGGCCATCTACCGGACGGTCCCGGAATCCTTCGACAGCCCGGAATTGGCCGCATCGTTGGCGGCGGGGGCTCTCGATGCGTTGGTCTTCGCCAGCCCTTCCGCCGTTCGGAGTTTCGCGACGGGCCTGGGAGACGACCTTGCCGAAGTGAGGGACATCGACGTGGTGGCTCTCGGAGCCGCCACCGCCGATGCCCTGCGCGAGATCGGACTTCCTGCGACCCTCGAGCCGACCAGCGCGACGGTCGATCAGTGCATCCAGGCCCTGACCCGAGCCAAGAGAGCGGCCCCCGCACACGGCCCGGAAGGAGAAAGGGAATGAGTTTTCCGAGAACCCGACCGCGACGCCTTCGCCGGAGCGAAACCCTCCGTTCGATGGTCCGTGAGACCCGCCTCTCGCGAGACGACCTGATCTTGCCGCTCTTCGTCGTCGAGGGGAGCGGCGTGCGGGAGCCGGTCGCATCGATGCCTGGCGTGTTTCGTCACTCTGTCGACCAGCTGGTGCTCGAGTGCAAGGAGACGAGGGATCTGGGCATCCCTTCGGTGATCCTCTTCGGGATCCCGACGGTCAAGGACGCTCGGGGCTCCGGGGCCGACGCGACGGATGGGATCACCCAGCGTGCCGTCGAGGCCGTCAAGAATGAGGTTCCCGATCTCTGCGTGATCACCGACGTCTGCCTGTGTGAGTACACGGACCACGGCCATTGTGGGATCGTTCAGGACGAAGAGGTGCTGAACGATCCTTCGGTGGCCCGCCTCGCCGAGACGGCATTGTCTCATGCACGCGCCGGCGCCGACATCGTCGCTCCGAGCGACATGATGGATGGGCGCGTCGCTGCCATCCGCACGATCCTGGATGACAACGGCTTCGAGCAGGTCGCGATCTTGAGCTACGCCGCCAAGTTTGCGAGCGCGTTCTACGGGCCATTCCGAGACGCAGCGGAGAGCACGCCCGCATTCGGAGATCGCCGCGCCTATCAAATGGACCCTCCCAACGGACGTGAGGCCCTTCGTGAGATGCGGCTCGATCTCGAAGAGGGGGCCGACGCCCTGATGGTCAAGCCGGCACTTCCGTATCTCGACATCCTCGCGGCCGCTGCGTGTGAATTCGACGTGCCGCTGGCCGCCTATCATGTGTCCGGGGAGTACTCAATGATCCACGCCGCCGCAGAGCGTGGCTGGATCGACGGTCCTCGGGCGATGCTCGAGGCCACGATCGCGATCAAGCGTGCCGGCGCGGATTGGATCCTCAGCTATGCGGCCAAGGACCTGGCTCGAAGGATCTCGGCCTGATGGCGCTCGAGTACAAAGTTGTCGAAACGAGCGATGTGACCTCCGAAGCCCTGGAGGAAATCCTGAACGAATGGACTCTCCAGGGCTGGACGCTCGACACGATGCAATTCGCAATGCGCGACTCTTCCAAGAGACCCGCCATGGCCTTCGTGACCTTCACGCGCACCGCGTCGTAGCGAGAAGCCGTCCTCGTCTCCGGGCGGGGACCCTCGAGACGGCTGCCGACCTTCTCGTGTGCCACTCCGCTTCTCATGGGTGACATTCGAGTCGCCGGGGCTGGGTACAGACCGGGCGGAATGGCTCGGCCCTATGCGAGCAGCTCGGCCAGGGTTTCGAGCGACGCCTCCCGCTCGTTTTCGCTCGCCCCGGGAACTTCCGTCCGGACCACGAGCAGGTCCAGGCCGAGCTGCTGCCGATACCCGCGGATTTGATCTTCGACGTGGCTTCGGGTGCCGACCAGGACGCGATCTCCGAGGGGGCCTTCGGCAGCTCGGGCGAGGGCTTTGTTCGGTCGCCGCGAAGGGACGATTCGCTGCTCGCCTTCGAGTGCCGCTCGAACGCGGGCCGCAGTGCCGTCGTCTTCGGCCACGAAAGCTGTCCGCATCACGGGCACTCTCGGCGCGCGCGGATCGGGATCGGCGTCACAATGCTCGCGCCAGAAAGCGTAGTTCTCGGCCAGCACGGGCAGGCCTTCGAGAGGCGAGGCGAGGTAGGGAAGGCCTCGGCGGGCGGCCTGCGCAAGGCCCTTGGGGCCGAATGCGGCGACGACCAGGGGAGGGTGGGGTTGTTGGGCGGGCCGCAAGCCCAGGTGCACCGCGCCGGCTCCGTAGTATTGACCGCCCTGTTCGAAGGCGGTTCCCGTCCATGCGGCAAGCATCGTGTCGAGGGCCTCGTCGAATCGGTCGCGTTTGGTCTTCGCAGCCACCCCGAAGGCCCGAAACAGCGGCGGTCGAAAGCCACGCCCCAGGCCTAACAAGACCCGCCCGCCCGAGAGCTGGTCGAGCAGCGCGACCTGGGCTGCTACGTGCAGCGGATGCTGCACCGGCAAGAGAAGAGACGTCGTCGCCAGCCGCACCCGTTTCGTGCGCGCCGCGAAAGCCGCCAATGTGATGAGCGGGGACGGCGTGGCGTTCGGGTGAAAGTGGTGTTCCGGAAGCCAGACCGAGTGGAGACCGAGCCGGTCGGCGCGTTCGACCAGACGCAGGGTGCGGGCCCAGCCAGCGGGAGTCGTTCCGGCCCCGACGGCCAGACCCAAGGAGAGAGAACTCACTTCTGCGGGGCCTTCCCGGCCACGCCAAGGGCGATGGGCATCAAGATCTTCAGGAAATCGACCTTGGCACCGAGGGCGGCATTCAGGCCCGTGAGCAGGGCGAGCACCCGCCCCACGAGCACCAGGTGGTGGGGGACGCGGACGATCGGGTTCTGGCGAATCCGCTCGGGAATTTCCTCGCGCAGCCGAGCCATCGTCTCCGGGTCCACGCGTCCATCCTGGCGGACCTCCTTGGCGACACCCAGCATCAGCTCGGCGATGTCGTGCAGGCTCTCCTCCCGGCCGTCCCGGGTCTCGAAGCCGAGCTCGATGAGAGCATGACCCATGGCCGCGGAGTCCCCCTGGAGGAGCGCCGTTGCGAAACCGAGCACCGTCTCGCGGAAGCTCGCAGGAAGCTCTTTCGCCAGGCCGAAGTCGAGGATCACGAGCCGGCCGCTCTCGACCTCGACCAGCAGGTTGCCCGGGTGTGGATCGCCATGGAAGAAGCCGCGCACGAGGATCATCTCGGCGAATACCTCGATCAACGTGCGCATCACGGCTTGCAGGTCCACGCCCGCGCTGCGGAGCGCCTCGGTGTCGGTGATCTTCCGCCCGACCATTCGCTCCATGACCAGCACGCGCCGGGTGGACCACTCCCAGTGGATGACCGGGATGGCCACGTCATCGCGTCCAACCAGGAATTCAGCAACCTTCTCGGCGTTGCGGCCCTCGTTCAGGAAGTCGAGTTCGAGGGGAACGTTCGCGCCGAGTTCGTCGACCAGTGGCATCAAATCGAAGTCGGGCTCCAGCCAGCCGACGGCGCGGAAGAGCGCGCGAAGGTTGGCCAGATCGCTGCGGACCAGGGCACCGATCTCCGGGTATTGGATCTTCACTGCGACGGGCGTTCCGTCCTGCAGCACGGCCGCATGCACCTGGGCTAGCGATGCAGCCGCCAGGGGTTCTTCCGCGAACTCGCGAAACACCTCCTCGAGCGGTCGGCCGAGTTCGTCCTCGACGAGATCACGTGCGATGTCGAAGGGATAGGCGGGCACCCGGTCCTGCAGCTGGCCGAGGATCTCCTGGTAGGGCTTCGGCAACACGTCTGCGCGTGCGCTCGCGAACTGGCAGCCCTTCAGGATCAATCCCTGGAGGTCGACCGCCAGGTCGTAGATTTCCTGGGCATTCGTCCGGTGCAGGGCGTCCCAGCGCTCGTCCATATCGCCGGGTTGAAGCCGCCGCGCCAGGAAGCGATGGCTGCGGACGCGAAGGTAGACCCGCCCGAAGGTGAGGCTGATGCGCCGAGCCCGATCGATACGCTCGCCTAGAGTGAGGGATCGGCTACGGCTGCTCAAGTGGGGCTCCGCAGGGCGCGCTGAAGGGCCAGCCTACCAGAGCTCCGGCGGCTTGCTCGGGCAGGACCACGCACCGCCGAGCTCGACATCATCGGCCTCGAGTTCCGCTCTTTCCTCGTCCGAGAGATCATCGGCCCAGGGCGGGTTGTAGGCGCATTGGATCCAGCGGGGCGCGGAGAACTCGAGGATGTAGCCGGTTCCGAAGCTCTGATAGTCGAACGTTTGACCGCTACCGCTCAGGAATCCGACCTGCCTCGGGGTTTCTTCGAGATCCCCGGCGGCCACCAACTCCTGGAGCTCGTCTGGGAACGTGCCTTCCCGATCGAGGAATCGTTGGAGGGCGTCGGTCACGGCGGGAGCCGCTTCTTCCCGGGTCGTCTGGTAGTCGAGCACGGTGAGCATCTGGCCGAGCAGCAAGGGTGCAGTAGCGAGCAACCCGCCTAGCAGGACGGCTCGCACCCTGGAAGACGACGCCTCGCCGGACTCCCGGAAAGCCCACGCGAGCGCTCCGAACAGCAGCAGCACGACGAGGGCTGCCGCAACGATGGTCGCGGCGCCCGTCCGGAACGGAAGTAAAGCGAACTGGCGCCCGAAGCCCAGCCAGCAGAGCGGCACGGCGAGGGCTGCGGCGGCCGCTAGCGCCGAACGCCCGGAGCTGCGGGGGCCACGGCTGACCACGGTCAAGCCCACGCCCACCCCCAGCCACGTCGCGGCAAGCCAGCTGCCAACCACTTCCAGGCCAAAGATCTGCACCACCGGCCATGGAGAGATAGCGAAGGGAAGTGTCGGGTTCGTGCCGGTTACATTTCGCTCGAAGGCGACGAGGCCGAGGAACACCGGTCCATAGCTGGCAACGCGGGCCCAGCCGGGCAGCTTGCTCCAAGCGGCCGCGAGCAGGGGAGCCGTGAGTGCGGCGCCTACGGCGAGGGCCAGGAGGCCAAGGGAGAGGCTCCAGCGCCAGTGGAAGAACGTCCAGGCCCGGCTCGAACCGATCCCGAAGCTCACCAACAAGCCCACGGCGAGTACCTGGGAGACGACCAACCAGCGCAGTACCGCGGACCCGGAAGTCCGGAAGAGAGCCCAGGCCAGCGCCAGGGCGATCAGCCCGAACAAGCCGAAGGCGACGGCCAGGGTGCTTGGCGCAACCTCCGAGAGGAAGCCGCTTGGCATCCACCAGCGCTGGCCGCCCAGGGAGAGATTCGGCCCGAGGCCGTGGTGGAGGAAGATGACGTAGACGAGCGAGGTGAGGCTCAACACCGGGCCGGCATGGCGGGTCCATGTGGCCCCAACGGAAGGGGCACTCATTTCTCGTTCCGGTCCTTGTCTTTGTCGGGAACGAAGCGCACCTTGGCGCTGACCTCGACCGTGGCACCATCCAGCAGCCGCCGAGCGAGTTCGACTGGATCCAGCGCCTCGAGGGTGCGGCCAAACTCCTTCGACAGGCGTTCGAGCATCTCGGTGCGGGTTCTTTCACTCTGGGCGATGAAGAATTCGAGGACGTCGCGCGGGACGGAATCGCCCAATGCCCGGCGGACGGCCTCTTCCGTCATGAAAAGGCCCGTAAAGCCCATGGACAAGCCGCGGCGCAGCAGATCGGGGAAGAAGCCCGCGGCGTCTTCGGCGGCCGTCGGGTCGAATCCGTCCGGGGTTTCATCCTCGGCGTCCCGAGCGTTCCTGTGTTTGGATGCGGATTCCGATGCCATCGACGGAGCTCGCGGTCTAGAATGCGCCCCACCTGGGGACAAGGGAGAGAGAGTGGAAGATCGCGTTCGCGACATCATGGGCCGCCAACTGGTCACCATTTCGGCGGGCGACCGCCTCTCGACCGTCGAGGATATCATGACCCTTGGTCACGTGCGCCACATGCCCGTCGTCCAGGCGGGCCAGCTCGTGGGGGTGGTCTCCGAGCGCGATCTGCTGCGGGCTTCCCTCTCGGTGCTCTCGGAACATCGAGACGATGAGCGCCGGGCCTTCATGCATATGGTGGAGATCGAGAGGGTCATGTCCACGCCGCCCATCGTGGTACAGCCGGATGCCACGATCGAGGAAGCGGCGCTGATCATGGCCGAGAGCAGGATCGGCTGCCTGCCCGTGCTGGATGGAGACCAGCTGCTGGGCATGATCACCGAGACGGACATCCTTCGCTGGGTGGCAGGGGTCGCCGGTGAGGATTCATGAGCCCCGGCCGGTCTCATCGGGCCCCGGTTGTGACCCCCGCCGGGATTTTTCAATACGATTGACAGGCCCCGCGGGGCTCTCGTACCCTCGACCCCGCCGGGACCGGAAGATCGGCCCGGACACGACACCGGAGAACCGTCCACTCATGGCCAACACCCAGCCCCGCGTGCCCCTCGGGTCGAAGGATCGGCTGCTCACCTAGAGACCGCAGAAGCGCTAGCTCCAGCGCGGAGAACTCCATGATCGAGACCATCCTGATTGCCACCGACGGCTCTGATGCCGCACACCACGCCGAGCGTTATGGCGTGGCATTGGGTTCGCGCCTGCGGGCCCGGCTTGCCGGTCTGGCAGTCATCGAGGACAAGGTGGCCCAAGGCCTGCGGGCCGATGCATTGGGTATTGCACCACCGAACCTGACTGGCATCGAAGGCTTCCTGAAGGCCCGAGCCGAAGCCGCGTGCCGGCGTCTTTCCGAGGCGGCGCGCAACAGCCAGAGCGAATGTGCGGCCGAGGCTGTGCGAGGCATCGCCGACGACCGGATCGTGGAGCGCGGGCAGGCCGTCGACATGGTCGTGATCGGACGAGACGGTGAGCACGCCGGCTGTCGCACCGGCCTGATCGGTTCAACGGCCGACGGCACGTTACGAAAGACAGGCAAGGCCGTGGTCGTGGTGCCCGCCGGTTCCGAGTTCGGCGGCCCCATCGTGCTGGCCTTCGATGGTTCTCCCGGCTCCCGGGTCGCTGCCAAGTTGGCGGTCGAACTGGCCGCGCGCCTCGAGCAGACGGTTCATGTGTTCGTGGATTCGAAGGACAAGGGCCGCGCGGCTGCGCGCTTCGACGAAGTCCGTCGGCTGCTCGGAACCCTCACGGTGCCCGTACGCGAGGCGTCCTCGACCCTTGGGCGCCCCGATGTGAAGATCGTGGATACGGCCAGGGCGGCTCGCGCCGGCTTGATCGTGATGGGCGCCTTCGGCCGCAATCGCATCAACGAGTACTTCCTGGGCAGCAATGCCAGCGCCGTCGTTCGCACCTCGCCTGTGCCGGTGCTGCTGGCCCGCTAGAGAGAACGTCCCCGCCATTCACGCTAGCCTCTCGGAAGCGAACGGGGGCGGCGAACACCGATGGGGATCGAGATCGGCGAGCTGGCAGCAAGGCTCGGCGGACGTGAAGTCGAAGGCGACGCTGCCTTCGTGGTCGAAGACGTGGCTGGCCTCGAGGACGGAGGCCCGCGTGACCTGGGCTTCCTGCGTTCGGCGTCCCACGCCGCCGCATTGGCGGAATCCTCCCTTGGCGCCGTGATCGCGCCACCGGAAGTGGAGGTCGGAGGGCGGCCTGCGATCCGTTCCCCGCTTCCGAATCTGGATTTCGCCCGGGCGACGGGTTGGCTGCGGCCTCCCGCGCGTCCGCCGGCAGGAATCCACCCGAGTGCGATCGTCGCGGCGGACGCGAAGGTCGATCCGTCCTCGGCGATCGGCGCGCTGGCCGTCGTCGAGGCTGGAGCGACGATCGGGGCCGAGACCGTGCTGGGTGCGCGCGTCGTCGTGGGAGCCGGCACCACGATCGGCCGCGGCTGTTGGCTACACGCCGGGGCCGTCGTTCGCGAAGGTTGCACGCTCGGCGATCGGGTGATCCTCCAGCCCGGCGTAGCCGTCGGCGGAGACGGCTTCGGTTACGAATTCAACGAGCGCGGCGAGCATGAGAAGGTGCCGCAGGTCGGCAACGTGGTGATCGAGGACGACGTCGAGATCGGTGCCAACAGCACGGTGGATCGCGCTCGTCTCGGGACGACCCGTATCGGCCGAGGGACCAAGATCGACAATCTGGTCATGGTCGGGCACAACGTCGAAATCGGCGAACACGGCATCCTGGTTGCGCAAACCGGGGTGGCGGGAACGGCGACGTTGGGTGATCGCGTGATCTGTATGGCCCAATCGGGGGTCGGCGGGCACATCACGATCGGCGACGGGGCATTCGTCGGCGCTCGGGGTGGGGTGATCGAGGATCTTCCGCCGGGTAGCCGCGTCTGGGGTTTTCCTTCGATTCCCGAACGTGCCTGGCACCGTTCCATGGCGGTCTTCGCAAAGCTGCCGGAGATCGTGCGCAGGCTGCGGGCGGTGGAAAAGAAGACCCGGGATGTTGGGGAGGATTCGTGAGTCGCGGCGCGCGTTCACTCACGGCCCTTCGCAAGCGGGCGCAAGCCACGGCCACTGAATCCGGCCTGCAGGAGTTGGCTGCCGAACTCGCGAACGACGCACGGACGGGGGCGCGAGCCCTTGGCGAGAGCTGCCTGCGGCGCGCTGAGAAAATCGGGCGAGAGCGGGAGCGCCTCGAGGGTCTCTATCAGTTGCGCACAACCCTCCACGCGCGAGGCGTTCGCGTGGTTGCAGGGGTTGACGAGGTCGGTGTCGGGCCCCTGGCGGGGCCGGTCGTGGCGGCGGCCGTGGTGCTCGGGGACGCACCCGACCTGCTCGGACTCAACGATTCGAAGAAGCTCACCCGCGAGAAACGCGAAACCCTCGATGCCGCCATTCGCAGCCAGGCCGTGGCGATCGGCATCTGCCAGGTGTGGACCGAGGAGATCGACGAGATCAACATCTTCCAGGCGACCTTGCGCGCGATGCAGGGTGCCGTGGCCGACCTCCCGGTTCAACCGGATCACGTCCTGGTGGACGCCCGTAGGATTCCCGGCATCGATGTCCCGCAGACGCCGATCATCGGGGGGGATGGCAAGGATGCTTCGATTGCGGCCGCCTCGATCGTCGCCAAGGTGCATCGGGATGAGATCATGCGCCGCTTCGACGCCGTGTACCCGGGCTACGGCTTCGCCCGCCACAAGGGCTACGGCACCGAAGAGCATATGGCCGCACTCCGCCACGAGGGGCCGTGCCCGATACATCGCCGGTCCTTCGGCCCCGTGCGCCAGCTCTCGTCGCCGCCTTCGTTTTGAAGGTTGCGGAGGCTCCGGAGGACTTCGTCGTGGACGAGGTCCCGCTGTATCCGCCGAGTGGCGAGGGCGAGCATACCTTCGTGCGGGTCGAGAAGCGCTTGTGCAACACCGAGCAAGTCGCCAGGGCGCTGGCGCGAGCAGCGGACGTGCGGCCGCGAGATGTCGGATACGCCGGTCGCAAGGATCGGGTGGCCATCACACGGCAATGGTTCTCGGTTCCCGGCCTGGATTCGGCGGAGGCGTTGGCACTCGAGGGCGAGGGCTGGACGGTGCTCGAGGCGGTGCCCCATCAGCACAAGCTTCGCACGGGGCAGCTCCGCGAGAATCGCTTCGAACTCGTGGTGCGCCAGCTTTCGGCGGAGGAGGTGGCGCGCGCCAGGGCCCGCCTGCCGGAGATCGCACGGGGCGGCTTTGCGAATCGCTTCGGCCCGCAACGCTTCGGTCGCGAGGGGGACAATGCCGAGCGCGGCCTCGAAATCCTGCGGTCGGGTCGCATGGGGCGGGACAAGCGTCAATCGCGTTTTCTGGTTTCCGCATTCCAGGCCCAGTTGTTCAATGACTACCTCCAGCGCCGGACGTTGCCCCTCGACCGTGTAGCTCTGGGGGAGGTCGCCTGGAAGCACGATTCCGGGGCGACCTTCCTGGTGGAGGACGAGGCACTCGAAAACGTTCGGGCGGAGGCGTTCGAGATCAGCCCGAGCGGGCCGATCGTCGGTACTCGCATGCCCAGGCCAGAAGGGCCGGCGGGAGAGGATGAGGCCAAATGGCTCTCCGGCTGGGGGCTCCCGGACCCGTTGGTTCCACCGCGTGGGCTTCGGCTGCGCGGCGGGCGACGTCCGCTGCGCGTGCGTGCATCGGATCTCAGCTGGGAGCCCGTCGCCGGCGACGCCCTTCGGCTGGTGTTTCGCCTGCCGCCTGGCAGCTATGCCACCGTCCTCATGGCCAGCGTTTTCGGGTCGACGGATGACTCGCTCCAGCAGCCGGGGTAGTCTCGGGCACTCGCGATTCCCAGGAAGGAACAGCATGAACATCGCCAACAACATCACCGAACTCATCGGACGTACGCCGCTCGTGCGTCTGAATACGGTATCGGCGGGCGTCGATGCCCAGATCGTCTGCAAGCTCGAAGGCCAGAACCCCGCAGCGAGCGTGAAGGACCGAATCGGGCTCGCGATGATCGAGGCCGCCGAACGCGACGGCGCGATCACGCCGGGCAAGACCGTGATCGTCGAGCCCACCAGCGGCAACACCGGGATCGCATTGGCGTTCGTGGCCGCGGTGAAGGGCTACTCCTGTGTTCTCGTGATGCCGGAGACGATGAGCCTGGAGCGGCGCGTCGTTCTTCGCGCATTCGGCGCAAAGCTCGTCCTGACCGAGGGCGCCAAGGGGATGCGCGGCGCCGTGGAGAAGGCGAACCAGCTCGTCGCCGAGATTCCCGACGGATTCATGCCCCAGCAGTTCATGAATCCGGCCAACCCGGAGGTCCACCGCAACACGACGGCGCTGGAGATCTGGGAGGATACGGACGGGCAAGTCGATGCCTTGATTTCCGGCGTGGGCACGGGCGGCACGATCACGGGGATCGCCCAGGCGCTGAAGGAGAAGAAAGCCTCCTTCGAGGCGATTGCCATCGAGCCCGAGGCGAGCCCCGTGCTTTCCGGTGGCTCGCCGGGCCCCCATCCGATCCAAGGCATTGGCGCCGGTTTCATCCCCGACGTTCTCGATCAATCCCTGATCGATTCCGTGATCAAGGTCAGCGCCGACGCTGCCTTCGACATGGCTCGTCGCCTGGCCTCCGAGGAAGGCATCCTCTGCGGAATCTCGTCCGGTGCGGCCGTAAGCGCGGCCCTCGAGTATGGCCGGAAGCCCGACAACCAGGGCAAGCTGGTCGTGGTCATCATTCCGAGCTTCGGCGAGCGGTATCTCAACACCAAGTTGTTCGAGCCCTATCGATACGAGGGCAGTGACGACGTCGGTGTCTGATCCGGCGTCCGGGGGAGACCGACGCACCCTGCAGCGGGGACGAATCCTCGAGGCTGCACGGGGTGTCTTCTTCCGAGACGGCTTCATGAACGCGAACCTCGACGAGGTCGCGCAGATCGCCGGTGTCGCGAAGGGGACGCTCTACCGCTACTTCGAGAACAAGGGCGATCTCTACGTCGCTCTGCTCGCGGACGGTGGTGCGATCTTCCAGGAGCGGCTCGGAGAGGCTGCTCGGACGCCTGGCTCGGCGGCGGACCAGATTCGCGAACTCGGTCGGTTCTACGTCGATCATTGGACGCGCAACCGGGAGAACTTCTGGATCTTCTGGGCCCTCGACAACCAGGAAGTGATCGGCGACCTCCCGGATGCCCTGGTGCAGGAGATCACCCGTCTCTGGCATAGTTGTCTGAAGATTCTCGCCGCCGCGATCGATCGCGGTGTCGAGAGCGGCGAGTTCGCGCCCTGTGATAGCTGGGAGGTGGCCAACATCCTGTGGACGATGGCCAACGGTGTCATCCAGACCGAGTTGGCCGCGCCACGCCGCCGCTTGCGTGATCGCCCCCTCGACCAGGTCTTCCGCGACATGGTCGAGATCTTCCTGCGCGGAATGCGCAGTGCTCCGTAGGAGGGCCCGAGGTTGAACGACGACCTGCTGGCCCGCCTGCGTGAGATCATCTGCAGTCAGTTGGGCGCCTCGCCCCAGGAGGTCGTGCCCGGGGCCCGTATCCTCGATGATCTCGGTGCCGATTCTCTCGATGTGGTCGAACTCGTCATGGCCCTCGAGGAGAGCTACGACATCATCGTCCCCGACGAGGATGCGGAATCCCTTCAGACGGTTGCGGATGTCCAGGCCTACATCACGGCCAAGACGGCCTCCTAGCGGTTCTTCAGCCCCGGTAGGACCTGCAGGTAGGCCGCGAGTCCGAGGGTCACGACGGCGCAGCCGACCGCCAGGAAGAGTCGGCCTCCGCCCAGGGCGCGGCGGGCAACCTGCTTTGCCAGTTCGAGTTCTTCCTCGCTGAGTTCCTCGGGGCCCGGCGGCAGTTGCTGGACGGCCTGGAGCAGGTCCGGAAGGGCAAGCAGCAGGGCAAAGAGGATGAACAAGCCGAACAAGTAGAGCATGCTCAGGGTGAAACTGGCGCGAAACACCGGGCGGCGAGGTCGCAGGGGAACTTGCGGGGATGCCATCGGGCCAAGGCTAGCGCCGCCTCTGCTACCGTGCCGACGTGTCCCGACTGGTCGTGATCGACGGGGCGAACTTCCTCTACCGCGCCTTCTTCGGGGTGCCGCCGCTGCGCAATGCCGACGGCTTTCCCACGAACGCGGTCTATGGGTTCGCGAACATGCTGCGCAAGGTGCTCCGCGAGGAAGCGCCCGACGGCATCGTCATCGCAATGGATCCGCCTGGGGGTTCCTTCCGGAAGGAGCTCTACGCCGAATACAAAGCGAATCGAGACGCTCAGCCCGAAGATCTTTCCGTCCAGATCCCCGTGGCTCGGGAGCTGATCGAGGCTTTTTCGATTCCGATCTTCGAGGTTCCGGGTTTCGAGGCCGATGACGTCATTGCCAGCCTGGTCGAGAACTCACCGGCCGATCTGGAGGTGGTGATCGTCTCGACGGACAAGGATCTGATGCAGCTCGTCAGCGATCGGGTCGTGCTGCTCGACACGATGAAGGACAAGCGCATCGGTCCGGCAGAGGTCGAAGCGCGTTTCGGTGTCCCACCGGCGCAACTGCTCGATGTCCGTGCCCTGGTTGGAGATCCCTCGGACAATATTCCCGGCGTGAAGGGCATCGGCGAAAAGGGCGCAGCGAAATTGATCGGGGAGTGGGGTGACCTCGAGACCCTGATCGCGAATGCCGCCAACGTCAAAGGCAAGAAAGCCAGGGAAGGCCTGGAGGGGCAGGCCGATGCGGCGCGGCTCTCGAAGCAGCTCGCGACATTGCGCACGGATGTCCCCCTGCCGGGGCAGCCGAAGGATCTCAGTGTTCCCGAGCCGGATACCGGGGCGCTGCGGGAGATGTACAAGCGTCTCGAGTTCACTCGCTTGCTCGACGATCTCGCCGGCGGAGCGCCGGAGGAACGGGCTCCGGAGATTCCGACCGACATCCTCACCACGAAGCGCGAGCTTTCAGCATGGCTGAAGGGCGGGGCCGGGCGCGGCCTGAGCCTGGCATTGGTCGGTGGCGATCTCGAGAGTGGTCTCGTCGGTGAGCCGGCGGGTCTGGCGATCGAGTGCGACGACAAGGTGGCCTATCTGCCGCCGGGCCACAGGATTCTGTTTCCGGTTTGTGAACTCAGCTGGGACGAAGCGCTCTCTGCGATCGCTGCTGCGATCACGAGCAGCAAGGGCGGCGTATGGCGGGGACGCGATACCAAACGGATCCAGACCGTCTTTGCGGAAGCCGGGAATCCGCTACCGCCTCCGGATTTCGATGTGGAACTGGCCGGCTTCCTCCTGGATCCAGCCGCTCAGCGCACGACGGCGGGCCTGGCTCAGAGCACGCTCGGCCGCAGTGTGCGCAGCTTCGAGGAGATCGCAGGCCGTGGGGCGAAGGCGATTCCGCCCTACGAACTGCCCCTCGACATCGCGGGCCCCTGGGCTGGGGAGGAAGCCGCGGCCCTGCGCGATCTGGAGATGCCGCTCCGTGAACGGCTCGCCAAGGACGAACTCGATGGCCTCTTCGAGGATGTCGAGCTTCCGCTGACCACCGTTCTCTCCGAGATGGAGCGCACGGGCGTGCGCATCGACGAGGCGAAGCTCGCAGAGCTTTCCGAGGAGTACGAGAGCGAGCTCAGCCGCATCCAGGGCCGCATCTATGCGCTGGCCGGCGAAGAGTTCACGATCGCCTCGCCGAAACAATTGCAGGTGATCTTGTTCGACAAGTTGAATCTGACGCCGATCAAGAAGACCAAGACCGGTTTTTCGACCGACGAAGGTGTGCTCGAGCAGCTTGCAAGCCAACATGATCTGCCCGTGGAGATCCTGGCCTACCGCCGGCTCGCCAAGCTGAAGAGCACCTACGTCGATGCGCTGCCTCCGCTGGTGAATGAGGGCACCGGGCGCATCCACCCGACCTTCAACCAATCAGGTGCGGCGACGGGCCGGCTTTCTTCCACCCACCCGAACGTCCAGAACATCCCGATCCGCACCGAGCAGGGCATTCGTATCCGCGAGGCGTTCATTCCGGCCGATGGCAACGTGCTCGTCTCGGCCGACTACAGCCAGGTGGAGCTGCGCGTGATGGCCCACTTCTCAGGTGATGCGAGCCTGATCGAAGCGTTCCACTCCGGCGACGACATCCACCGGCGTACGGCCGCGGAGGTGAGCGGCATCGACCCCGCCGATGTCACGTCCGAGCAGCGTGACGCCGCCAAGGCGATCAATTTCGGAATCCTCTACGGCTCGAGCGCTTTTGGTATTGCCAACCAGCTCGGCATCGCCCAGGCGGAGGCCCAGCAGACCATCGATCGCTATTTCGCCCAATACGAGGGCGTGGCTCGCTTCCTCGCGGACACCAAGGCTGCCGCCAAGCGGGACGGCTACGTGCGCACGCTTCTCGGCCGGCGCCGCTACCTCCCGGATCTCGGCTCCCGCAACCGGGCGCTGCGCATGGCGTCCGAGCGGATGGCCGTGAACACGGTCATCCAGGGCACTGCCGCCGATCTGATCAAGAAGGCCATGATCCTGGTCTCCGAATTCTTGCGGTCGGAGGCCCTGGCCGCCCGCATGATCCTGCAGGTCCACGACGAGCTGGTCTTCGATGCGCCAGCCGCCGAGGTGGAAGCCCTCAGTGAGGGCGTCAGGACCCTCATGGAGGGCGTCTACGCGCTGGAGGTGCCCCTGGTGGTGGATGTCGGCTCAGGAGAGCACTGGCGGGCCGCGCATTGAGCCGCCTTCGGCGCATCGAATACCCGGCCCCCGGAGTGCGTCGAACCCAGCGACCCATGAGGAAGCCCCTGTGACTGCCGAGTTCGCCGGACCGCCCGACGACGAGGCGATCCGGCTCGCCAAGGCCGGGGACGCCGACGCCTATCGGGTGCTCGTGGAGCGCTATCAGGGCCGGGCCTTCCGGCTTGCCCTGCGGGTGCTCCGCGACGAGGATGCAGCGCGCGACGCCGTCCAGGACGCGTTCCTCAAGGCCTGGAACGCGCTCCCGAAGTTCGAGGGCCGCTCCAGGTTCTACACCTGGTTGTACCGCCTCGTGATGAACCAATGCCTGGATGCCAAACGCCGCGACAAATCCGACCGCCACGTGGCGTGGGAGGAAGGGGGCGCCGCCGAGGCCGAGCTGGCGACGGCTCCGCCCGAGGAGGTGGACGGTGTGACCTTCGCACCCGCCGCCGCGGTCGCTCGCAAGCAGCTCAGGCAACAACTCGCCGATGCCATCGCACGCCTGCCCGAAACCGCCCGGGAAACACTCATGCTTCGTGACGTCGATGGCCTCTCCTATGCGGAGATCGCCAAGGCCCTCGAGATTCCAAAGGGGACGGTGATGAGCCGGCTCCACTACGCCCGCAAGCAGCTCCAGGGCTTCTTGCTCGAGGTCGGTGCCGCACCGGCCACGCCATCGCCGGGAGAACCCCAATGAATGCACCGCTCGATGAACGCCAGATCCAGGAGCTGGCCGCCTACCATGACGGCGAGCTCGGAATCCTGGCCCGCCTGCGGGTGCGCCGCTGGCTGTCGCGGGATCCCCAGGCGCGCGACGAACTCGACGGCTTCGCCACCCTCGGTGAGTTGCTGCGGGAGGAGGAATCCCTGGCCGCCACACCCGACCTGTGGCCCGGGATCGAACGACGCTTGCCCGCGCGCAGCGAGCCTCGGGAAGCGGCGGATCCGTCGCCCTGGCTCACGGGTTGGCTACCTGCCGGTGCCCTGGCTGCCGCTGCCGCCACGGCCCTGGTGTTGGCTGTTGGCCTGGAATGGGGCGATGCTGCGGATTCCAGCTCGGTACGCTGGCTCGATACGGGCAACCGAACCGCAGCGGTTCTCCAAGACGACAAGGAAGCCACCATCATCTGGATTCTGGATACGGATGATCAGGCTTCGAGGAGGATCGATCGTGCTGTCAGTTAGGCACCTGGATCGCCGCCAGCGGGCGCTCGTCTGGAGAAGTCTCCTGATCGGCCTGCTGCTGCTCTTTCACACGGGCCCGGCCCTGGCCGAGGGCCAGACGTTCGACTTCGTGGTGACCGTTCTTCACGCAACGCCCGACGGCGCGGTGGGCAAGGGAGCGGGACGCTACGACCGCCTCTTGCGCCGCCAGGTGCGGTACGAGGGACTGCGCGTCGTGAAGAGCAAAAAGGCCACGGTGGCTGCCCGTGAGATCGGCGCCGTGAAGCTCCCCGACGGCGATACCCTTCGTTTCCGTCCGATCGATCCGGAGGGCCCCGGTGCCCTGGTCGCGGTCGATGTGGGCTCCACCCAGGGCGATTTCCGAATGCCGAAGGGAAAACCCCTGATCTTCGGAGGCTCTGCTTGGAAGGGAGGACGGCTGGTCGTCGTGCTGGAGCTCGCAGAGTAGGCTCCCCGAGGGGACAAGCAGGAATAATGGCCGGTCACGAGTTTTTTCGAGGATTTTCTGACACGCCGGGTGGGTTGGCGCCACATAGAGGGTGAAAAGCCAAAATATCCCCTTCCCAGGGAAGCCCGGAGACGCCCTCGGCGACTCCGGGCATTTCTGCGTCTGGAGGTTTCGCGGTTTTCTGGCCTTCGGCCCCTTGGAGGCCGCTTCGCTCCTTCTGCGTAGCTTCGAGTCGCCGGGGCTGGGCACAGGCCGGGCGGAATGGCTCGGCCGGGGATCGGGTGGCCGCGTAGAGAGGTGAACGGAGTGTCGCCCTTCGCGGCTTTCGCCGCGGGCAACCTACGCGCACGTTGAACGGGACCCATGCCTGCGCTTGATTTCCGCCCGGCCTGCACCCAGCCCCGGCGAAGCGGTTCCGGTTGCCAGCACGGCCCCCCGCTCCACGATCCGCGTTGAGGAGTGAAGCGGCGCGTACGACCAGGTTGATTGTTGGGGGGGTGGTGTGGGTTTCGGCGGCGACGAGGGTTTTGGCGATGGGGTCAGGGTTGGAGGCGTTGGGGGCTCCACGGGCCGGGTTCTGGGGTGAGTCGTCGGCTCCATTCGGCACGGTCGTGAACGCGTCCGGCGCGCGAGTGCCAGAGTTCGATTCGCTCGGCGCGCAGCCGGTAGCCGCCCCAGGTCGGAGGGCGAGGGACTCGGTCGGAAGGTTCGGCGCCGCGAGGTTCGACGCCGAAGCGGTCTGCGGCGGCCTGCACGTTCGCCATCAGCTCCGCGCGCGATTCGATCGGCTCGCTTTGGTCGCTCGCCCAGGCTCCCACCTGGCTCTCCACGGGGCGGGTCGCGAAGTAGGCGTCGGATTCGGTCTCGCTCGTGAGTTCGACCGGGCCCGAGATCCGTGCCTGACGCCCGAAGTGGGTGAAGGAGAAGCAGGCGGATGCGTAGGGCAGGGCGGCCAGTGCCCGGCCCTTGGGGCTCTCTCGATGGGTGAAGAAGACGAGTGCTCCCGTCTCGGGTTCGACGGCCTGGCATAGCACCACGCGCACCTCCGGCTTCCCATCCGCCGCGCAGGTCGCGAGGGAGATACCGTGGGGGCTCGGTTGTCGGCCGTCGCTGAAGGCCTCGTTCAGCCAACCTGCGAGAAGCGGAAACGGATCGCCGGGAAGCGGGTCTCGTCCGAGCCACGCGTCGTCGGAATCGGTCATTCGGGCAGGCTAGCGGCAAATGCCGTCCGTGCGCCTCGCAGCATCGCCGCAGCTCGGCTGACGCGGTGGTACCCTGCCGCGCGTGGTTGGCCTGGACCGAGCAGAACGTGAGGGCTGGGAGCGGGACGGATTCGTCTTGCTGCGCGCCGCCGTATCGCCGGAGGTCTGCCGGGAGATGCTCGGCCGGGCCGTGCACCTGGCCCGCGAGCAGGCGCGAGGGCGCGATCTCGGCCTGCCTTTCGTGTTGCCCGAACCCGCGACCCAGGCTGCCGCGCAACGGCCCGAAGACGCGGTTGGAAAGATCTTCCGCCTGCATCCGGAAGATCCTGTCTTCGAACCCTTCTCCCGGACGCCGGCTCTTCTCGATCGGCTCGAGAGCCTTCTCGGCCCGGCCTTCGATTGCTTCCTCTCCCAGTTCATCTTCAAGAACCCGGGTGCCTTGGGTCAGCCCTGGCATCAGGATTCCTACTATTTTCCGTTCGAGCCGGATCGTCAGGTCGGCGTCTGGGTTGCGGTCACCGCGGCAACCCGCGAGAACGGGCCTTTGTGGGTTCTCCCGGGCTCCCATAGGGAGCCGGTCCACGAACACGTTCCCGATCGCCGCGAGCACAGCCAGATCGGATATGTGGAGATCGTCGATCACGATATGAGTGCGGCCACCCCGGTTTTGATGGATCCCGGCGATGTACTCTTGTTCGACAGCCACTTGATGCACCGATCGACGGACAACGGGTCCGAAGGCACTCGGGCCGCAATGGTCTATCACTACAGCCCGGCCGGAACTCTCGATGGGTCGACCGGTTTTACCCCGAACCGTTGGGTTCCCGTGCGGCGACCTGCCGCGGAGGCAGACTGAACCATGACGCTCCCCAAGCAAGGACTCGATCGCGAGGCGCTCTTCTCGCAGATGCGCGAACGCAAGACCCAGGACGCGGATTGGCATGGCGCGCGCACGTTCAGCCTGGTCTATCCGGCCGGAGACGAAGTCGATTCGATTCTTGCGGAGGCCAATGAGCTCTACCTCTACGAGAACGCGCTCAACCCGTTGCGCTTCCCGAGCCTCCGCCAGATGGAGGTCGAGGTCGTCGACGTCACCAAGGGCTTGCTGCATGCGCCAGAAGAGGCCGCGGGTTGCATGACTTCAGGTGGCACCGAGAGCATCCTGATGGCGGTCAAGTCGGCGCGGGGCCGCGCCAAGGACGAGCGCGGTGTGACCGAGCCGCAGCTCCTCGCGCCGGTGTCGGCACATCCCGCCTTCGGGAAGGCCGCTCACTATCTGGGGCTCGAGCATGTGCAGATTCCGATCGACGGGAACTACAAAGCGGATCTGCGCGAAACCGAGCGCTTGATTGGCGATCGCACAGCACTGGTCGTCGGTTCCTGCCCGAACTATCCGTTCGGGACCTCCGACCCGATTCCCGAGATGGCCGGGATGGCATCGGAGCGCGGGATATCGTTTCACACCGACGCCTGCCTCGGCGGTTTCCTGCTGCCTTTCTACGAGAAGCTCGGCGAGCCGGTGCCGCCCTTCGATTTCCGGGTGCCCGGTGTCACGACGATCTCGGCAGATGTGCACAAGTATGGTTATGCGACGAAGGGTGCTTCGATCGTGACCCATCGCGACGGCGAACATCTGAAGAAGTACCAGCGCTTCCTCTACGATCGCTGGCCCGGCGGGCTCTACCTTTCGTTTGCGATGGCCGGAGCCCGTCCTGCGGCCCCGATCGCCGCTGCCTGGGCCATCCTCCACTACCTCGGCGAAGAGGGTTACGTGAAGCTGGCCGCTCAGATCCGCGACGCCGTAAAGCAGATCCAGGCTGGCATCGCGGACATTCCCGAGCTGACGGTGGTCGGCGAACCGATCATGAGCGTGTTCGCGTTCACGGCGGCGGAAGGCTCAGGCGTCGATCCCTTCGCGGTGGGGGATGCGATGGATCAGAAAGGCTGGTGCATCGATCGCCAGCACGGCCCCGATGCGTTGCACCTGATGATCAGCCCCAAGCATCTCAGTGTGGCGGACGCGTTCCTCTCCGATCTGCGGGATGCGGTCAAGAACCACGGGCCGTCTCAGGGCAAGGAGGCTCGCTACAGCTGAGGATTCGACGGAGGGCGCTCAGGTCCTCCTGATCGACAAGGCCGATCTTCCGGTTTTGTTTGATTTCTTGAAAGATCCGCATTCCTGATTCGTAGATGGAGGTGATGGTCATTGCGCTCTCCATGCTTCAGGCTCCACTCGTCATGAGTACACGCGTCGGAAATCCTGAGACACCGGACCCCGCGGGGGTTCGCGAGGTTCTGGGCAGGGCCCAACTCGGGGATCGTTCGGCCCTCACGGAGCTGTATCGGCAATATCGCGAGGACGTCGACCGCCTGTGTGGTCGTATGCTCGGCTCACCGAGCGAGGCCGAGGATGCCCACGCGGAGGTCTTCCTGCGCGCCCAGACGGCGCTGGCGAGCTACGACCCCAAGCGGCCATTCCGCAAATGGCTGCTCGGTATCGCGTCCCATCATTGCATCGACCGGCTACGACGGCGCCAGGTGGAAGGCCGCCTCTTCAGCGCGGAGGATCTCGACCCGGATACGCACGCGGGCCGTGGTCCTTCCCCTCTGGCATCGGCCCTGGGCGAGGAGGCGCGGCAGCAGGTCTCGCTGGCCATCGACGCCCTCGAGGACCGCTACCGGGCGCCGCTCGTGCTGCGCTACTTCGCCGAACTCTCCTACCGGGAGATTGCCGAGCAACTGGAGCTACGTCCGGAGCAAGTGGGCGTGCTGTTGCATCGTTCGAAGGATCGCCTGCGCCATCAGCTCGGAAGACAGGCGGGTCGCTCATGAGCTGCCCCCCTGAGTGGAGTCTGGGAGCGTATGTCGACGGTGAGCTCCAGGATGCAGAGCGGAGCGACGCCGAAGGGCACCTGGTGGGCTGTGAGCGTTGCCGAAGGCTGGTGGTCGAGCTGCAAGCCGAGGCGCGCACCGTAGCCAACGTGTTATGCGATCGCGCTCCGGCGGAGGCTCCCGCGCGTCAGGTCACCTCCTCGGCTCGCGGGTTGGCGACGGGTTTTCCGGTCACGCTCGGCATCATTGCCTGCGGAGTGGCCGTATTTGGCTTCCTCCTCAAAAGTCGCCTGCCTTCCGGAATGGAATGGATTCGCCCTGCCCATTGGCTAGGAGCCCACGAAATGATCCTGGATGTACTCTTCACGATGCGCGACGAGGTGCCCGGAATGGTCGAGTTCGCTCTGGCGATCGCAGTGACTGCGAGTGCGGCTGCATTGATCACGTTCCTCAGCAGCGTATTGCTGCGTCGCCTCGGAGACCCCAAGGCTCTCGGTGGTGTGTTGTTGCTGGGCTTGGGGTTGGCCCTGGGCGACCCATCGCCCGCACGGGCCGCCGCTGATGTTCGTCTCGACCAGAGCGTGCATGTCGGTCCCGACGAAGTGATCGAGCGCGGCCTGCTCACTTCGGGAGAGTCGTTGATCATCGAAGGCAAGGTGGTGGGCGATGTGGTGGCGTTCTGCGAGCGCGTGGCGATTCGCGGTGTCGTTGAGGGCGATGTCTGGGTGATTTCCCGGGAGTTCGAACTCACAGGCGAGGTGAAGGGCAACCTGCACGCATTCGGTGAGCAGTCACGGATCTCCGGAAAGGTGGACGGAAGCCTGTATAACGGTTCCGATCGGGTCACCTTGGAGCCCGAGGCCACGGTGGCGCGCGACGCGTTCGTCATCTCCGACCGCTTCACCCACGAAGGAACGATCGCGCGGGACCTGACCGGGCTCGTCTCGCGGGGTGAACTCCAGGGGGCAGTGGGCCGTCACGCGGAGATCTGGTCCGAACGGCTCGAGGCGCGGGCCGGGACGACGGTTGGCGGGGATCTCACGGCCCACGTGGACGATGAGGACGATGCGCGCTTCGATCAAGCCGTCCAGGTCGCGGGCGTCAGCGAGATTCTTTCCGATGATCTGGCCCTCCAGCACCTCCGCTCCGACTACCAGAAGCCGGGTTTCTACCTCTGGCGGCTCGTCTGGTTGGCCGCAGCGTTCGGCGTTGGGTTGTTGTTGCTCCATCTCGTCCCCAGGCTCTTCGATACGGATGTCGCCTCGGCACCGGAGTTCTTTCGGGCCCTCGGTCTGGGCTTTGCGTTCGCCGTGCTCGTTCCCATCGCGTTGATCCTGCTAGCACTCAGCGTGATCGGCGTGCCGCTCGCCCTGATTGGTGCATCCATCTACGCGACGGTCTGGTACCTGGCGGTCATCCTGGTGGCGATCCTGGTCGGACGCAGTTTGACGTCGCTGGAGAGCGACTCCCTCCGGGATCAAGGGCTCGCGCTCCTGCTCGGTCTCGTCCTCGTCACGATCGCCTTCCACCTGCCTTGGATCGGCGGCCTGGTGCGCTTCGTGGGCATGTTGCTCGGGGCGGGGCTGTTGCTCGATCGTGCGCTCGTCATGTGGAACGCACGGCGAACGCCCGCCTACTGAGCGCCTGGCAGCGGTGGGATCGACGCCAGCAGCCGCTCCGTCAATCGCTCCAGGCGGGCTCGAAGCGCCGGGTCGGGTTCTTTCGGGGCGAGGGATGCCACGATCTTGGCCAGACGCCCCATCGTGCGACGCGTATCCTGTTTCTCGCCTGTCGCCACATCTTCGAAGAACTCGACGATGGCAGTACGAAGGGCGAGATCCTCGATCTCCATATAGGCGCGCCACGGCACCGCGACGAGCTTGGCTGCCCGGAAACCGGCGCTGATGAACGCGACGTCGCCACTCTCCCGCGCCAGCTCGCCCCGGTGGTTCATTTCGTAGTAGCCGATCGCGATGCTGTTCAGCGCATCGTAGTTGGACCGATCGACCGGCTCCTTCTCCAGATCGTCGCGTAGCTCCCCCGTCGGCGGATCTTCGCTACGGCTGGGTTCGAGCACGACCTCGAAGTAGTCGGGGTAGCGGGGAGCCAGATCGTCGATGACCCGATCCGTACCGGCGACCTCCCAGCCGCTGCCAGTGCCCGCGAGCCGGTACTGCATCGGGTCCGAAGGCAGTGACGCACAGCCGGCGATCGGTTTGAGTAGCGCGAAGAGGGCGATCGCGCAGATGGCGTGCGGCGCCTGGTTGCTCCACGAGGCCTGCGCCGGGTTGCTCCAAAGATCGGCCACCGGGTAGACTGGCCTCCCGGGGCGAAACCGCGCCCCTCTCCAGAACGTACTACGTCGGTATGTCGCTCGGAGTTACCTTGGGGCCGGCGCAACTGGATCTGGATCGGCCGGCGATGCTGCGGAACACCTCCTCGCTCGACCGGCATCGACCGGAGGGGGAATCTCCTCGGGAACGGATTCTGGATTTGGAGCGACGGCGGCCCATGGGCAGCGAGCAAGAAGAACGTGCCGAGCGTTGGCGAAGCTGGATGCGCGCGGCCCAGGAGGGCGACGCGGAGGCCTACCAGCGGGTCTTGACCGAATTGCTTCCCTACGTCCGCAGTGTGGTGCGGGGTCGTGTTGGCGATGATGCGGCCGTCGAAGACGTCGTCCAGGAAGTCCTGATGCGTATCCATACCGCTCGTCACACCTACCACCCGGAACGGCCGCTCCTGCCCTGGGTTCGTACCATCGCTCGCAACGCCAGCGTCGATCAAACCCGGCGCCGCGCCCGAGAACTCAGCCGCCAGGGCGAGACAGAGCCTGATGCGCTGCCGGCGGCCGTTCGTTCTGTGGAGGGTCCCATCTCACGGGGTCTCATCCGCGCCCTCGATCGGCTCCCGGCCAATCAGCGCGAGGCCGTGACGCTGTTGAAGCTCGAGGGTCTTTCGGTGCAGGAGGCAGCCGAGAAGGCCGGCATCACTCCTGGCGCCTTGAAGCTCCGGGCTCACCGGGGCTACCGCGCGTTACGCGATCTCCTGGGGAGGGAACGCCCGTGAACGAAGCAAGCAGCGAGTCCCCGAACGATGACGGCAGCGAAGAGCTGATCCGCGTGCTGGCCCGTGGGCTCGAGCCTGTTCAGCCGCTTCCGCCCTTGCGGTTCGTGGTGGGCGGGCTCCTCGGCTTGTGGGGATTGGTCGCGGCCGTAGGCGTGGTGGTGTTCGGCAGCCGGCCCGACCTCGCCGAGGCCTGGCTGGGGCAGGGTGGGGTGGCATTCGTATTCGCCGGCCTCGGACTGGCGGGCATTGCGGGGCTCGTCGCCGCCGTGGCCCTCGGTGTGCCTGGGCGAGAGCGTCTCGTGAGCTGGATGGTCCTGACTGCGGGCGCAGGCATGGTTCTCGCTGCGGCAGGTGGCAGCTTGCTCTTCCTCGAGAGCCCGATGCCCTGGCGCGGGGGAGGCTGGAGCGCCGATCTGAATTGTCTGGCGGTGGCCGTCGCGGTCGGCATTCTGCCTGCCCTCGGTGTGGTGGCCTTTGCGGGACGTGCGGCGCCGTTCCGACCGCTCGTGCTCGTGGTGGCCGCCGCTGCCAGCGCTGCCGCTCTCGGTACTGTCGTGGCTCAAGCGAGCTGTCCGATGGCCGACCTTCGCCACCTGTTGATGGGCCACGTCCTGGCACCGGCGGCCGGCGCCCTGGTGCTCTCAACGCCGCTCTTGATCGCCCTTCGCCGGATCGGGCGGAGGGGTTAGCCGCTCTTTCCCGCCAGGTACGCCGCCATCTGAGGAGCGATGATGTCGCGAAGCGCCTCGATCGCTCCGAGCGGGCGCATCAGGACGTCGAGGTTCTGGATCAGCCCGCCGGTTTCGTCGAGGCTGATCAGGTCGATTCCCTGGAGTTGCAGCTCGCCGACGTGCCCCGTGAATTCGAGGGCGAGCTCGCCGTCCTGCTGCCACTCCCGGTGGTAGGTGAAGTCTTCGATCGTGTGGACGATCAACCCGAGCAGGTGGTGTACCAGGGGGCGTCCGGCGAGCGTCTGCCAGTAGGGCGGCGCGCCCATCGAGATGTCCTCAGCCAGCACCTTTTCGAGGGAGGCCAGATCCTTTTCGGCGACGATCCGATGCCACTCGTCCAGGAACCGGCTGTTGGGCTGTGACACGTTTTTCTTCCTTCTGCTGCGCGAGATCTCGCCTGGCGAATCCAGAACGTAGTCGAATGCTGGTGTGCCCGCGTGGCCGTGGTGTGCGCATGCGGCGAGGCAGGCGTTTCCTGCCGCTCGTCAGCGCCGGACAGCCTGGGTTGTCACGCCTGCGAGAATCAGTGCGCCACCGGCGAGGGCAAGGACGGACAGCGCTTCGCCATGCACGATCCAGGAGAGGACCGCGCTCATGATCGGCTCCAGCAGCAGGATCAGGCTGAACTCCAGCGCGCGCAGCCGCTTGACCCCACGAACCATGAAGACATAGGCCAGGCCGATCTGGAAGGCGCCCAGGTAGCCGACCATCAACCAATCACCGGTTTCTGCGCCGCCGAGTGGAAAAGCAAAGGGAGCGCAGACCGCGAAGGCCAACAGGTTGCCCGTGATCACGGCTGCACCTGTCGGGTCTGGAGCCGCGCTGGCCACACTCATCCGACCCAACCAACGCAGTCCCATCAGCGTGGCGGCCCAGGTCACGCCGCTGGCTGCGCCGAGCCAGTTGCCAAGGCCCGGGTTTGGCGCCGTCGCCAGCGGAATGTCGGTGCCCAGGAAGAAGAGCACGACTCCCGCGAGCAGGGCCAACACGATCGGCAGGTCGCTCGGCTGCCGTGGTTCGGCGAGGAGCTTTGGTGCTGCGAGCAGCACGTAGAGGCTGGCCGAGCTCTGCAGGAAGATCGCGGCCGCCGCCGTTGTCTTTTTATTGGCGATCGCGTACAGGACGAGGGTTGCCCCGTAGGCAAAGCTGACCATGACGATCCGCCGGTCGGGGATCATTCGCCATTGCGGGAGGGCGATCCAGAGCACGACCGCCGCCACGAGCGATCGGAAGCCCGCGATCTGCCAACTCGAGAGCTCCACGAGCTTGATCGCCGCGCCGCCCGTGGAGAAGAGCAATGCTGCCACGGCTACCTGGATGTGTGCGGTGTTCATCGGGCCGGTTTCAACAGTTGGAACCACTCTCCTGCGTTCGAGCTCCCTGCAGACGGAGGGCCGCTCGGTCGCCTCCGAACGTCGCAGCCTATCCGCCGAGCAATGCTCTTGCCCGGCCTTCGGCGAAGCGAACGATTTCCTCCGCGAGATTTCGATCACGGATCAACGAGCCAGCTTCGAAACGGGCTTCCTCGTCGCGCATCGAGGTGAGCTGGGGGACGAAGGCACGGCGGGGGCCGTAGCTGGCCAGGTGGGTCGGGGGGAGGCGCGTGAGCCGGCCTTCGAAGCGGATGAACGCCTGGCACCTGGCCATCGCGGTTCCCGGGGCTGCCAGGGCATCCAGGAGGTCGAGGGCGACGAGCATGCGGCGGGTTTCCATGTGGTGCGCGTCGATCCAGGGCTCGAGTTCGCCCAGCAGCTCGCGATCGGTGAGGCCGGTGCGAAGGGCTTCCCTCACGGCGAGCCGTTCTTCGAGGTGATTTCGAAGGTCGGCTCTCTCTCGCACCGCCGAGGGGTCCGCCCGCAGACGATCGAATGCGGCCTCGAGCTCCCGGTCTCGGTCTTCAGGGCAGGCGATGCACCACCGATGCGCTTCGGCAAACAATCGGTAGGCGGCGGGCGCCCCTGCGCCCAACTCACGGGAGGCGGCTTCCCAGGCGGCTTCCGGCTCGTAGCGATTCGGATCGTCCAACCAGGTTGCCGCCGTGCGGATGGCAAGCGCCGATGCCCGGGCATGTTCCATCGGGTTGAGCAGGACGCCCGACAGGTGGGGCGTCAACGCAGGCTCTCGCCCGGTGTAGGGGCCCTGGTGGAGAAGCACCCGCATGGGGCCGTCTGCAACCGGCACGTTGTCCCACAGCAGGAGCGGCCGCCGGAGCGTCGCTGCTCGCGCTTCCGCGTCGGCTGCAGGTATCGTCCCACTCAACACGCTCGGGCCCGTCCAGCCGATTTCGATGCCCGGGTCGAGTTCGAGACCTAGCTGCTCGAGGTAGGGGGTCGTTGCAACGCCCTGGTACTCCGTGGGTACGAGCCACCAACAAACGTCAGGTAGTGCCTCGGCGAGTTCGTGCATGAGCGAAATCTGGGCGGCCGCGAGGGAGCCGAATTGGCTCGCGTCGTTGGGGTCCGCGAGCTGACTGGGAACATCATCGAGTTGAAGTGAGAGAAAGCGCACGCCCAGTTCGTGCAGGCTTTGGAACTTCCCGACCAGTGCGCGCCGATCGTCGGGCGAGGCGTAGCGGATCGAGAGACCCGGCGAGAGAGCAAAACCAACGCTTACGCCGTGTTCCTCGCCACGAACCACGAGCTCCTCGAACTGCCTCCGCTCGGCTTCCGGGTGGGGCTCTCGCCACTTGCCACGTTGGAAGGGATCATCCTTCGCGGCGACCACATAGCGGTTCATTCCCCAGCGGCTGAGGCGGTCGAGCCAGACCATCCGCTCGGCGTGGGACGTGGGCGGACCGTAGTAGCCCTCGACCAGGCCGCGGTGACGGAAGGGAGATCCGTTCAGTCTCCGGTCTCCACATCGACGCGGTCCGTTGAGAAGGAGACCAGATCCTTCAAGCCCAGCATCTGATCGAAGGGTGCCTCGTAGCCCCAGACAGCATTCTTACCGGCGCCGGGGTCGTTTCCGATGCTCCAGTAGCTGGCGTCGCCCTTGAATGGGCAGTGCGTGGAGTGGGAGCTCTTCCGCAGCAGATCCATCCGCACGTCGGCCTGCGGGAAGTAGAGAGCGGCGGCGTAGTTCCCTTCGAGCAGGCGCACCGCTTGTTGGCTCTCTGCGATGACTTTGCCCTGGAAGGTCGCTCGGGCGATCCCGGGCTGCGGTTCCAGCTCGAGCGTGTGCTCCGGGTATTCGTCGTAGGCCTTGCTGTGGGTCACGTTCGCTCCTAGGCGAGGGTGCCACCGTCGACACGGATCGATTCGCCATTGATGTGGGCACCATCGGCGGATGCGACCATGGCGATCACGCCAGCGACAGTCTCCGGACCGCGGGCTTCGTCGAGGGCCATGGCCCGTTGGAGCAGCGAGATGTCCGGGTCCTCCGGCAGCGCGCCTCGGCCCGTCATCGGCGTCTTGATCGAGCCGGGGCAGATCGCATTTGCGCGCAGCCCCTTCTTTCCATACTCGACGGCGAAGGTGCGCGTAACGGCCAGGATGCCGCCCTTGCTCGCACCATAGGCGGCACCGTAGGGCATCCCTGCCAACGCCGATGTCGAGGAGATGTTCACGATGTTGCCCTTGCGTTCGAGAAGGCTGGGCAGTGCCGCCTGACACAGCAGGAATGTCCCCGTGAGATTGATGCGCAGGATGCGTTCCCAGGTTTCGAGTGTCGCCGTCTCGGTCCGCTCCAGCGCCAGGATGCCTGCCACGTTGATCAGGACATCGATCCCGCCGAAGCGCGAGGTGCAGGCCGCCACGTTGGCTTCGATGTCTGCGATCTCGCCCACATCGCAACGTTGGCCCTCTGCCTGGGCGCCGAGCTCATGGCATTGCTTGACGGTGGCTTCCAATCCTTCCTGCTGGACATCGCAGAGGAAGAGCGATGCACCTTCCTGGGCCAGCCTTTCCGCCGTCGCTCGACCAATGCCAGAGGCAGCCCCCGTAATGAAGGCCACCTTTCCCTCGAATCGTTGCATCGTCGTCTCCCAGCCTCGGTGCGGTTCTGGTGGTTACCACAACCCAGCGGCCAGGCCGGAGAGGTTTCCTTCGCCGGTGGAAGCGGGTTGGGTCCATGCTGTGTCTCGGATCTGGGGCAATCTGTCAATCGGGCCGCCTCGGGCCTCCCCGAAGGCGCCATTCCTGGCCGACCCGGCTCCGCTCGCTTCCCATGGCCCTGAGCGCGTGACATCCGGCGAAAGGTTCATACCTATTCCCCATGCCCACGGATCCCCGCTGGGAGACCATCGATCCCCCTCCGCTCGGCCTCTTTGCGGTCGAGCAGGTTCGGGCGCTGCGAGATCTCGCCGCTGGCGGGGAGCGCCGGAAGGTCGCCCGCCGGGCCGTCCCCGGAGACGGACATGCGGTCCTGGTGCTTCCGGGGATGCTGGCCGGGGATTTCTCCACGGCCCCACTGCGCGGGTTCCTGCGAGACCTCTGCTACGACGCCCGGGGCTGGAAGCTCGGAATCAACCGCGGGCCCGAGCCGGAGAAGCTCCGCGCGTTGGCCGACCGGCTGGAGAGGCTTTGTGACCGACATGGACGCCGGGTCAGCCTGATCGGCTGGAGCCTCGGCGGCATCTATGCCCGTGAGCTGGCACGCGCCCATCCCGAACGCGTGCGACTGGTCATCAGCATGGGCTCTCCGTTCCGTGATATCTCCGCCACCCACGCGACGCGGCTCGTGCCTCTGCGTCGGGGAAACAAGACGCTTCACGAGAATCGCGACCTGCAAGCCTGGTTGCGTCAGCCTATCGACGTTCCCACGACCTCGATCTACAGCCGTTCGGATGGCATCGTTCATTGGCAGAGCTGCCTGGAAGAAAAAGGGCCCCAACGTGAGAATGTGGAGGTGGAGTGCAGCCATACCGGAATGGGCTTCCACCCGGCTGCGCTCGCGGTGATTGCCGATCGCCTGGGGCAGCCCGAAGGTGAGTGGCAGCCCTACGGCGCCAGGCCGCGCAACCCGGGTACGGATCCGCTCCGGCGCGCTTCCTAGCTCTTCGAGGTAGGATCTCGGGATGACGGAACGATTGGCATCTGAACCTCTTTCCGGCGAAGACCTGGGTTTCTGGTGGGGAGACCAGCCGCGCCAGCGCACGACGATGGCCATGCTGCTCCTGCTCGATCGCCGTCCACACTCGGACAGGCTACGCGCCGCAGTCGAGCGTGCCGTCGCGGCCGTTCCGAGGTTGCGGCAGCGGGTGGTCGACGCGCCCCTGGATCTGGCTCGACCGCGATGGGAGGAGGATCCGACCTTCGACCTGGATTTCCATGTGCGTCGTTATGCGCTCTCCCATGACGATGGCTCTCCGGAGCACTCCACGCTCCAGGATCTCTTTCACACGATCGGCCCGATCTACGAGCGTCCGTTCGATCGAACGCGTCCGCTCTGGGAGCTGATCGAGTTCGATGGCCCGGGCGACGGCGCCGCGATCTTCTTTCGCCTGCACCATGGTGTCGCGGACGGTGTAGGTGGGAACGCCATCCTGGCGGCGCTCACCGACGCATTCGAGGGAGAAGCCGAGGGCGGCCAGCGCCCCGTGGCTACGCCCGGCGCCTGGGACGAGACCAGTACGGCACGTCGCTTCTTCGATGCGATCGGCCACCGGATCGAAGAGGATCTGCGGCGCGCACGAGCCGTGGGCGAGATGGCATGGACCGCCATGACGAAACCGTCCTCGTGGGGCGAGGCCGCACGGGTGGTCGCAGGCCTGGCCAACGATCTCAGCTTCCCGGCGGATTCACCCCTGCAGGCGTTCGGACGTGCGCGGCATCTCTCCGGATTCGATCTGCCCTTCGAGCCGCTTCATCGCGCCAAGGCGGCGTTCGGCGGACAGATGATCGACGTGATGTTGACCGCGGTGGCCGGAGCCGTCGGTTCCTGGCACCGAGCCAACGGTCACGAAGATGTCCGCGAAGTGCTGACCCTGGTTCCGATCAATCTCCGGCCACCGGGCGACCAGGGCTTCAGCGCCGGAGTCGGGAATCGTGCAAGCGGCGTGATCGTTCAGCTCCCCCTCGGAGAAACGGATCCCACGGCCCGTTTCGACGAGATCCACGCGCGCGTGATGGAGCGCAAGGCGAACCCGGCGCTCGAGTACCTGCCGAAGCTCGCCGAAGCCGTGGCTCTCCTGCCACGCCCGCTCTTTCGTCTCCTCTCTCGCACGGGCAGCGAGGCCATCCAGCTGATCGTGACGAACATCCCCGGCATCATGCAGCCACGTTGGCTGGCAGGTGCCCGGGTCGTCGCGGGCTATCCGTTTGCACCCACCGCACCCCATTGTCCGGTAAGCATCGCCCTCTACGGCTACGACGGTAGGCTCTTCGTTGGCCTCGATTCGGATGGAACGGCCATGCCCGACCTCGCGCTCTTCGAAGACATGCTGCGCGCTTCGTTCGAAGAGGTGGTGAAGGTGGCGGCAGACCGCTGAGCGCAATAGCTCTGGCTTAGTTTGCTTCCGCCGCGGCATGCAGCAGGCGTACGGATCGAAGCCAGTCGGCCCGTGTCTCGAGCCCGGCAACGGTGGTTTCGAGCGTGCGCTCCGCGACGGCCCGTCGCCGCCGCGGATCCATGAGGTTCAACGGAATGACCTCGAGATCTGCGGCCGTCGGTTGGATCAGCAGAACCGGTGTGCCGTGTCTCTCGACGCGTCGCCGCTCCCAGCCGAGCCGACGACCGAAGCGTCGCCACGCTCGCTCCTCGAAGCGATGGATCACCCCCGTGATGCGATCCACCGGTCCCTCGTAGGAGCGACCTTCGAGCGTCGACATCGGATTCACGCAGACCACGAGATCGAGATCTCGTCCCGCTAGCAGATCCAGGTTGGAGACACTCCAGACTCCGCCGTCGATGTAGCGGCGCCCTTTCACTCGAACGGGTGCGAAGAACGCCGGGATCGCGCATGAAGCGCGGACCGCTCGCGACACGTCCGTTTCCGGTGCGTCACTGCGACCGAAGGCAACCCGTCGCCCGTTCTCGAGATCGACGGCCACCGCCCAGTATTCGCGTTCGGACCAGCCCGACGGGCAGACCAGTTCGATCAGCTCGCCGATCGTGCGGGTCGAGACGAAGCCCTCGCCGAGCAACCCGGCCACGAAGAGTTCGAGCGGAGACTTCCACGGGGGAAGCAGCGCCTCCGCAACGGCACGCGGGCTCGACAGGATCGGCCGCGGAAGGACGCCGGTGCGCGGATACAGCCGATCGGTCCATTCGCGGTCCGGGTGCTCCCGGAAGCGAGCCGCCGCGGGTGAGAGCCTGGAGAGTTCGTTTGCATCCGGCTGCTCCCCGCAGACATATCGGTACATCAGATCGCAGGGAATCCCGAGCGCAGAGAGCGCGCCGTTCACCGAGCCGGCAGAGGTTCCGATCGTCACTTCGGCTGAACCCGGATCCCATCCCGTGACGCAGCGGATCGCCTCGAGCGCGCCCGTCAGATAGGCGTTGCCGATCACGCCTCCTCCGCCCAGTACGACACCGATTCGAGGCACTCGCATGAATCGCTCCAACGCCCTCCGTTGCTGGTCGAGGAGTACCCGCGAATGGCATGTCGTGCCACCGGATCGGCCGCGCGGAAGTTGCCAGGGTTTCAGGCTGCACGTCCCGGCGGAGTCGGAAGCGTGGCATTCTGCCTCGCCTCCCGCGAGTGAGAAACGCCGTGAAGCCGGCCGGCGTGGATGCTACGCGGGATCCAGGAACTCTTTGAAGCCGTAGCGGGTGTGCGGCCCGAGATGGATCTGCTCGAGCGCGCCGATACCTTGCGCGTCGCCCTGACGCGCCTTCACGACCTGCTGGATGTGGAGGTTGTCGAGGGCCATCTCGTCCGCGTCGGCACACTTCCAGCTTTCCCCGCCCATCGCCAGCTCGCCCTTCCACATGCCGTGGCCCCACTCCGGGTGGGAGTAGCCAATGCCTTTCATGCGGAAACACAGCGAGGCTTCCAGGGAGATTTCGTGCCGCGTACCGTCGCGCTCGACGAGTGCGATCTCGCAGCCACTGGCCCGGCGGGTGCCCCGAACGAAGCGCAGCTCGTTCTCCACCGCCGTCAGCATACGGACGCCGGGGTCTTCGACGCCCGGAATCTTGTCGGGGGTGTCATAGACCGGGCAGATCATGCCGTCCCAATGCCAGGCTTCGCCGTATTCGTTCTCGAATACGCCCATGTGCGTGCAGCGATCGTTCCAGTGCAATGGCGCCCACAGGAACGAGAACTGGGGCGCCTGCGTCGGAGGCGCACCCGCAGGACTGCGGTCTCCCACTGGACGGACTCCCCACGAGCGGTCCTTCGTGCCGAACACGCGGGAGGGATCGATCGTCACCGACTGGCCGTCGTAGCGGATCTCGCCTTGCCACTGGCCGAATTGGTTGAAGCGGGTGGCGTCCATGACCGTGGCTTCTCTCACGTAGGTCTGCCGGCCCTCCTGGATGCTGGCCGTGCGCGGAATCCAGAGCAGCTCTCCCGAGATTCCGGTCTCGTTGTCATCGAGCACGACCCTGAGGCTCATCATCGGTTCGAGAATCTCGATCCGGAAGGGGCCGACCTGGAGATCCGTCGGCTCCTTCGGCGCGCGACGTGATGCGTGGAACGCGTGCTGTTCGCCGTCACGAACGATCGAGAATCCACAATCCATGATTCCAAGATTCGGATACAGCGCCGCACCGATACCGAAGTAGAACTCCGCGTCGTCCTGGTAGCCGTTGAACCAATACCGGTCATAGACATTCCGATCCGTCGTGGCCGGTCTGGCGATGGGCTCGGGTGTCTGATGGATCGGATAGTCGTCGAGTCTCGAGAGCACCTTGTCTCCTCCTGGAGGAGGTTCATGATAGCTTTCTTGTGTGTGTGGGAGCCGCTTTGCTTCTCGTGGTGGATCGCGGCGCGGGGGGCGGCCATCGCGGAATGGCTCGGCTGGGGCTTGGGAGGCCGCGTTCGACCTGGACGCGGGTTCGCTTACGCGGCTATCGCCGCTAGCGAACGAGCGCACGATCACCCTACGAGATGCCTGCGCTTTATTTCCGCGCTGGCCGCCCCCCGCGCCGCGATCGGCCGTGCTGGCAACCGGAACCGCTTCGCCGGGGCTGGGCGCAGGCCGGGCGGAAATAAAGCGCAGGCATAGGTGAAGCCCCGTCGTGCGCGTAGGTTGCCCGCGGCAATAGCCGCAAAGGGCAACACCCTGTCCACCTTTCTATGCGGTCACCCGATCCTCGGCCGAGCCATTCCGCCTGGCCTGTGCCCAGCCCCGGCGACTCGAGTGCTTCGCAGGAAAAGCGAAGCGGCTTCCTGCCTCAAGCGCCCGATGGCTAGCCGGGTACCGCCATTCCGCGTTGGACTGCGGGTCGTGCCGCGATTCGCTCCAGCCATGTGACGACGGTCGGGTGGTCGGTGATGTGGGGCATGTTCATCTGGAGGGGGATGGCGAGCCAGGGGTAGTGCATGATGTCACCGATCGAATAGTCGCGTGCGAGGTATTCGCGACCATCGGAGAGGATGTTGGCGAGGACGCCGATCAAGCGTCTGAATTCCCCATCGAAGATGTCGATCATTTCCTGGTTCTTCTCGCCCTCTTTTCGCAAAGCCGCACCGAGGCGGCCGAGGTTCGGGCCGACGCCACCGGTCTGGAAGAATGCGTATTGGATGGCTTCCATTCGCTGGGCGGAATCCTTGGAGAGGATGCGTCCGTCACCGTCGTACTTCTCTGCGAGATGCAGGAGGATCGCGCCGGACTCCCAGATCACCTGGCCATCATCTTCGAGGACCGGGATCTTGTGGTTGGGGTTCTTGGCGAGGAACCAGTCCTGCTTCTGCTCGTCTTCGGATAGCTGGACATGGCGGGTTTCATAGTCCAGGCCGAGTTCTTCCAAGGCGATCGAAGCCTTGCGGCCATTCGGTGTCTCGGCGGTGTAGAGGGTGAGCACGGTTTCTCCTTGGGCGTGGCCGCGCAGTGTAGACCAATCGCGCGTGGTAGGGTTCAGCCCACGGAGGGTCTCATGATCAAGAAGCTCGCACTCGTGGTGCTCGTTGTTCTGGTGCTGGCCGTCGGCCTCGTCTGGCTGGCCGGTCAGGGAACCTTCGGTGGCCCGGAAGAGCCTGGCGAAGTTGCCGAACGAGCGCGGCCGAGTGCGCTCGTTCGCGAGAGCGAGGCTGCCGTGGAAGCTGCGGCATCCGAGGTCGGCGTGTTCCGGCCCAAACAGATCTTGTTCGGCGATCTCCACGTTCATACCACCTTCTCGTTCGACGCCTTCACCTTCTCCCTGCCGATCATGCAGGGCGAAGGCGCGCACCCCCCGGCGGATGCCTGTGACTTCGCAAGGTACTGCTCGGCCCTCGACTTCTGGTCGATCAACGACCACGCCAACAGCATTACTCCGGACGAGTGGGCGCAAACCGTCGACAGCATCCGGCAGTGCAACGCGGTCGGCGGCGAGAAGGATACGGTGGCGTTTCTCGGCTGGGAGTGGACCCAGGTGGGAACGACGCCCGACAATCACTATGGCCACAAGAACGTGATCCTCGCGCATACCGAGGAAGGCAAGATTCCGGCGCGTCCCATCGCGGCTCTGCGTGGGGTTGCCATGCCGCCGGTACTCGGGCGCGGCTTCGCAGCGCTCGCGTTCGGTGGTCGCATGCACGATCTCGCGTGGATGTTCGCGGACGCCGAGCGCCAGGATTGGTGCGCCGATGATGTGAATACGAACGACCTGCCGGCGGATTGCATCGAGGGTGCGGCGACCCCCGCCATCCTCTACCGCAAGCTTGGCGAGTGGGGCGGCGATGCCCTCGTGATTCCCCACGGCACCACGTGGGGCATGTATACGCCGCCGGGAACCACCTGGGACAAGCAGCTCCAGGGGGACCTTCACGATCCGAAGCTCCAGGGTTTGATCGAGGTCTATTCGGGGCACGGCGATTCGGAGGTGTACCGCGATTTCCGTGCCGTCGAGATCGCGGAGGACGGGAGTCTCTCGTGCCCTGCGCCAAGCCCGGGCTACCTGCCGTCATGCTGGCATGCGGGGGAGATCGTTCGCGAGCGCTGCTTGGAAGAGGCCGCAGAACCCGACGAGTGTGAAGCCCGTGCAGTGCTGGCTCGCCAACACGCGGTCGACGCGCGCATCGGAATCATTCGAACCGTTCCGGGTTCACAGGGTTCGGATTGGTTGAACGCGGGCCAATGTCTCGATTGCGACCAGCCCTCGTTCAACTACCGCCCCGGTGGGTCCGCCCAGTACATCCTTGCCCTCGGCAATTTCGATGAGGATGAAGAGGATCCCCGGCGTTTCCGGATGGGTTTCATGGCCTCGAGCGACAACCATTTTGCCCGGCCGGGCACGGGCTACAAGGAAGTGCATCGAGCCGGCATGACCGAGAGCCTCGGCACCGGCGACCGGGCGGAATTGCTCGAGCAGGTGGGTCCCCTTGCTGCCGTGTTGGCGCCGCCGAAGGAGGAGCCGGTCGCCCACTCCCAGCCCTTCGAGCTGGAGAAACTGGGTTTCAATATTTTCGAGACCGAGCGCCAGACATCCTTCCTCTTGACCGGTGGTCTGATCGCGGCGCATTCCGAGGGGCGGGATCGGGGTGCCATCTGGGATGCCATGCAGCGCAAAGAGGTCTATGGCACGAGCGGCCCGCGTATCCTGCTCTGGTTCGACATGCTGAACGCGACCGGTGCGGGTGGTCGGGGCCTGGCGATGGGAGGCCAGGTCGAGATGGCGGAGAGCCCGATCTTCCAGGCTCGTGCGGTGGGTTCCTTCGAGCAGAAGCCTGGCTGTCCCTCCTACGCGACGAGTTCGCTCTCGCCCGAGCGCCTGGAACATGTCTGCAAGGGCGAGTGTTACAACCCGAGCGAGACGCGACGGTTGATCACGCGCATCGAAGTCGTGCGGATCCGGCCTCAAACCTCGCCCGGCGAGGAGATTGCCCAGCTGATCGACGATCCATGGAAGACCTTCGACTGCGAGCCCGATCCGGCAGGCTGCTCGGTGACTTTCAGCGATCCGGAGTTCGTCCCGGCGGGTCGGGAGACGATCTACTACGTGCGTGCGTTCGAGGAGTCGGCGCCCGGAATCAATGCCGACAACGTGCGCTGCGAGTTCGATGAAGAGGGGCGTTGTCTTGGGACGCATCTGTGTCCGAGCACCGGCGATGCCGATCCGGACTGTCTGGCTCCCCATGAGCCACGGGCCTGGTCGTCGCCTATTTTCGTCGACCCCGCTCCGCCGCCTTCGGCAGCCAAGAGCGAGGGGAGCTGAATCGCCGAGGGGCAGGAGAGCGAAGCCAGATGTCGGGTACCAGGTTGTTGGTGGGCTTCTTCGCCTTGATTCTGGGGCTCGTCGGAATCGCCATCGGGTTGGTCTACGCCGCGGGCAACGGTGCCTTCGGGAGCCATGAAGCCCCGGGTGAGATCGTCGGGGCGCATCGTGGGCCGGAGGCCGTGGCGGCAGCGGCTGCACGGGTCGCGGCGGCTGCGGACGATGTGGGTGTGCCGCGTCCGAAGCAGGTGCTGTTCGGCGACTTTCACGTCCACACCACCTACTCCTTCGACGCTTTCCTTTTCAGTCTTCCCGGGTTGATCGGCGAGGGCGCCCATCCGCCAGCGGATGCCTGCGATTTCGCTCGCCATTGCTCGGCCCTCGACTTCTTCTCGATCAATGATCACGCCGAAGGTCTCTCCCCGTTGCATTGGAAGGAGACCGTCGATTCGATCCGCCAATGCGCCGCCGTGGCCAGCGATCCGTCGAATCCGGATCTGGTTCCCTTCCTGGGCTGGGAGTGGACGCAGCAGGGATCGACTCCCGACGATCACTATGGTCACAAGAACGTGGTGCTCCAGGGGCTCGCTGACGAAGAGATCCCTGCGCGCCCGATCGCTTCGGCGCCGCCTCCTGAAGGGCCCCCGCTTCTGGCGCGAGGCTTGTTGGCGTTGCGCTATCGGCACCCCCGGATTCATGATCTCGCCGTCGATATCACCGAGAGAGCCGCGATCCCGATCTGCCCGGAAGGCGTGCCCACGCGGGAGCTGCCTGCGGACTGCACCGAGGTGGCTTCCACGCCCGCCGACCTCTTCGCGAAGCTGGATGAGTGGGGCCTGCAGTCGGTCGTGATCCCTCACGGCATGACCTGGGGGATCTATACGCCGCCCGGCACGACGTGGGACAAACAGCTCGAGGGAAATTCGCACGATCCGGAGCGCCAGACCTTGCTCGAAATCTACTCGGGCCACGGAGATTCCGACGTCTATCGGGATTTTCGCGCGGTCGAGTTCGACGAGAACGGGCAAGCGGTCTGCCCCGCACCGAGTGCCGAGTACCTGCCGACGTGTTGGCGGGCCGGAGAGATCATCCGCGAGCGCTGTCTATCGGAGGGCCTGTTGGCATCGGAGTGTGAAGAACGTGCGGCCGCGGCGCGGGTCCACGCTGCGCAGGCGGGCACCGCGGCACATCTCGCGGTTCCGGGCGCGGCAGGAAGTGATTGGCTCGATTCAGGCCAGTGTCGAGATTGCGATCAGCCCGCGTTCAACTACCGCCCGGGCGGCTCCGCTCAGTACCTGCTTTCGCTCGGGAACTTCGACGAGGACGACGACGCTCCGCGGCGATTCCGTTTCGGCTTCGTCGGGTCGAGCGACAACCACACGGCCCGAGCCGGCAGCGGCTACAAGGAGTTGGAGCGCCCGGGCATGACCGACTCGATGGGTCCGCCCTTCGGGCCGCTGGTACGGCTGCTTCGAGCCGTACCTGAGGAGGCGATTGCAGAGTCCCGTCCCGTAGGTGCCGAGGCGAATGGGCTCGCCAGCTTCCGGCTGGCAGAGACAGAGCGTCAGATGTCCTTCTTCCAGACGGGTGGGCTGGTA
Organism: bacterium; assembly: GCA_024228115.1. Classification (NCBI taxonomy): domain Bacteria; species bacterium. The sequence continues at coordinate 1,400 of JAAETT010000234.1, read as the reverse complement.
GCGGTTCATGCAGAGGGGCGCGATCGGGCTGCGATCTGGAATGCCGTCCAACGCAAGGAGGTATACGGCACGAGTGGTCCGCGCATCCTGCTCTGGTTCGATCTGCTCAATCCGCCGGGCTCGGCCGGAAGCACCGCGCCCATGGGGAGCGAAGTCGCCATGCGGGCGAATCCCATTTTTCAGGTGCGGGCGGTCGGGTCGTTCGAACAGCAGGAGGGCTGCCCTGAGACGTCCGTCAGGGCGCTCGGGCCCGATCGCCTGGAGCGTCTCTGCAAGAACGAGTGCTATCACCCGGGAGATGTGCGGCGGCCGATTTCGCGCATCGAGATCGTTCGGGTTCGTCCGCAACAGGATCCGACCGAGGCTCCATCCGACTTGATCGAGGATCCCTGGCGAACCTTCGAGTGCGAGGCCGACGCGGCCGGTTGCACCGTTACGTTCGAAGACGAAGCGTTCGGCCGCGCCGGCCGCGAGAGTGTCTACTACGCCCGCGCCTACGAAGCACCGGCCCTGGCCATCAACGCCGGCGGTGTACGCTGCACCTACGATGACGATGGCAACTGCATCGCCGTCAATCTCTGCAGCGCCCAGCCCGCCAGCGACGATTGCCTGGCCGAATACGAGCCCCGGGCCTGGTCGTCGCCGATCTTCCTCGATTTCACGGGTACGCGGCCCGTCGCCCCGATCGAGGCGGGCCTGGCCCTCCTCTCGCCCCAACCCTTGGGCGAAGGAGCGATGGCAGCCGCCGAATAGGGCCATTCGCGACGGGCCGCTCCGGGCGTTCGATCCTTGTGGTAGAACATGGGGCCGCAAGGAGGATCTCGATGACTGCCGGTGTGCTGCTCACCAACACGACCCCTGGGTTGATCGATCTAGGGCTCATGTTCGCGCGCGTCTTCCTCGGCGCATGCTTCGTGGTCCACGGCCTCGGGAAGCTCGGGATCGTGGGGGATGGGGATCTGGCCGGATTCGCCGATTGGCTGAAGAGCCTGGGCATGCCAGCGCCGGCCGTGCAGGCCCGGATGGCCATGGTTTCGGAGATCGTCGGTGGGGCGGCCCTGGCGACGGGCTTCATGATGCGGCCTGCCTGCCTGCTGTTGATCTTCACCATGGCCGTGGCCGGCGTGGTCGGCCACAAGGGTTCGGGTTACCTGATCACGAACGATCCGCCGGGTGCCGAGTACACCATCAATCTCGCCGCCCTCTGCTTCGTCCTGTTCTTGACGGGACCCGGAGCCATTTCTCTCGATGCGATGATCTTCTAGTCCCTTGTCACACCAAAAGCTGGGGGTAGAGTCGTCGCAGTTTCACGCGGGCTTGTTGGGTCGTGAATTGCCAGTCGACGCCCTTCGTCGTTCGGTTGCGATCGTCTTGCCAGGCTTGGACTTGGCGCGTGAGAT
>JAAETT010000233.1 GCA_024228115.1 bacterium | reverse complement strand
GATGAGAGCAATATCATGAAACCCACCAAAATCCCGATTTTTGGGTAAGTTCCACATGATCCGTTTTCCAAACGATCCAGATATCCCACAATGATGACGACGATGTCATTCGATTCCTTACATTTTTTTGGTGGGGGGGTAGGGGGGGTTGCACAAAATGAACGAAATCTGATCAATATATTTCACTCAAAAACTTGATCACCTTGATTGACTTTTGCAACTAGTGGGATGAAATCATGACTCAAATCTGAACAATTTGGAAACGTTCACTTATTAGAAGACCGAGACATGTGAGAGATCGCGGAAGCATTCTAAAATATGCGGATACGCTTGGAAAATCAAATTTGCAAAAATTGTTTACTTATAGACAAATTTGACCGAATCGTCAATTTAGCCTTAAAAATTCGAAATCACCGATCATGGACGATCGGCGGTCGAACGGACGATCCGAATACATTCTATAACGTGTAGACGTGTTTGGCGAATAACTATGATTGACTTTTGCAACTAATGAGATGAAATCGCCAATAAAGAACGAAAAATTCCGAAACGTTCAATTTTCGGAAGATCAGGACATCTGAGAG
>JAAETT010000232.1 GCA_024228115.1 bacterium | reverse complement strand
GGCTTCCAGGGCAACCCCGGCTCACACCCGATCCGGAGCCTTCGCGGTCCCGGGCGCCCCAGACCCTACTCACCGCAACAATTCAACCGAGAATCCCACGCTACGCGGCCGATCTCGCTTCTACCGCGCAGACTCCTAGCCCGTGGAGGAGGCGTCGTTGCCCATCGGGTCTGCGAATCTGGAATTCCAGATCGACCGGAGTTCCATCGTTCAGGGATCGGGCGAGCGCCTCGACGAGCCTCGGGCGGTCTTCGGCGACGATGGCATCGAAGAATCGCTTCGAGGAAAGCGGCTCGCCCGGTTCCCATCCGAAGATCCGGTAGTGCTCGTCCGACCAGCTGAGTTCGTTGGTCGCCGGGTCCCACTCGTAGCTCCCAACGCTCGCGATCCGTTGGGCGTTGCGGAGCGCCCTGTTGGATCGCCCAATTGCATCTTCTCGGCTCTCGCGTTCAGACGTGAGATCGCGAATCCGTTGGATGGTGAGGAAATGTCCCACCCGCGCTGCGAGCGCGGCGATCGAGCTGGCGAACAAGACGAGGCCGACGAGCGGCCATTGTGGGGCCGCAGATGCGAGCGCGAATGGCGCGAGCCATGTGGCTGCGCCGAAGAGTTCGACACCGACCAGCCAGCGGAGGTCGGTCAGGGAAACTGCAGCTCCGAACGCGAGGACCACATGCAGGGCGCCCAGGCCCGGGTTGGGGTAGACCAGCAGTTGGACCATGGCCGAGACGAAGAGCATGGCGAGGGTCGTGCTGGCCGCGAGATGTGCCCGCCGCGGTGGGTGGCGGTGCCAGCGAAGGGCCAACCCGAAAAGCACGTACCCGATGGCCAGCAAGGTAGCGGCGGCCGCGGGGGCGCCAGGCAGATCGATCTGGGACCAGAGGAGGCTCCCGAAGAGCACGGCAGGAGCACCGACACTCGAGATCGGGACCAGGGACGCGCGGAGCGAAGCCTCCGCGACTTCACTCGATTCCGCGTCCTCGATCCGCAGAGAAATCGCCACTGACCAGCCTCCAATCGCGAACGGCTGGGAAGGCCGATGGGGCTCTTCAGAGAATGGCATATTCCCCTGGCCATTGTCGCGCTTCCAATCGACGGCAGCTTCAGCCCGCGCGTTCCCCTGCCCGCCGAGCGACGTGGAGCTTGTTGCTCGCCTCGAGGCCGAGCAGCTGTCCGCGCTCGTACGACCAATGTTGGTTGCCCCAGTAATCGGCCTCCTTGGGGTGATTCCGGATCACGGCCTTCCGGGCATCCCAGGCAGTGTCGTAGAGCCAGCGCCCCATTCGGACCGTTACGGCCTCATCGCTCACGGCCTCGACGCGGGTGACGACATAAGGCATTTCGGGATCCACGTTCTCGGCTTCGCCCCGGAGATCGAGCACATAGAGATCGCCGATCACCGGCTCCGCGAGCTGGGCAAGATTCGCCTCTGCCTCCCTCGCGCCGTCGAAAGAGAGCCAACCGATCAATAGAGCGAGAAGCAGACTTCCGACCCAATGCCATCGGGGGCGCCGGATCTCGCGAATCGCAGCTCCGGCCGCGGCTCTCAGTTGCTCGGGGATCTCGGCTCCCACGCGCGTGAGGAAACAGGCATCACACTCGATGCCGGGCTGGCTTCCAACGGGCAGCGTAGGGATGTAGTAGAGGTGGGCGTAGCGCAAGACCCGGAAGCCGCGGAGTGTCGGCTGCTCGCACTCGGGGCATGCATGGCCCAGCCCCTGGCCGGCGGTGATGGTGGCGCGGGTTCCGTAGATGATCATCTGCGAGTCCTCCTGCCCTCTGGGGGGCTGAACAGTGGGTCTCGCCGAGGCTTCTGGAGGTTCAATCGGAATCGGGCATTCCAGCGGGGTGCGGATGATTCGCATGTCCGGCTTCGAAGGCCCTCGGATCGGGTGTGTTGGCCGGTGGCGCCCCGTGCGGCTCATCTGCATCGTCCATCCATGCGAAACTTCCAACAGGTCGATGTGTTCACGCAGGAGGCGGGCCTCGGAAATCCGGTCGCCGTCGTCCTCGACGGCGGGGGCTTGAGCGACGCCCAGATGGCTCGTTTCGCGCGCTGGACCAACCTCTCGGAGACGACCTTCGTGCTTCCCGCGACTGCGTCAGAGGCCGACTATCGGGTGCGGATCTTCACGCCCAGCCAGGAACTCCCCTTCGCCGGGCACCCTACCCTCGGTACCTGCCATGCCCTGTTGGAGGCGGGTCGGGTCTCGCGCGCGGAGGCCCTGGTGCAGGAATGTGAGGCGGGCTTGATCCCGATCCGTGTCGAGGGGGATGGAGCACTCGTCTTCACGGCGCCTTCAGCGAAGACATCCGCTTCCCCCAGGACGGCTGAAGAGCTGGTGAGGCTACTCGGCGGCGGAGGGGTGACAGATCCGCTCCTCATCGATGTGGGTCCACGTTGGCTCACCCTGCGCCTGACGGAACCCGGGGATCTGGATCGCATCCAGCCCGACTATCCTGCGATTGCGGATGCGACGCGCGCAGACGGCCTGGTTGGGATCAACGTGTATTCCGTCTCGTCGGATGGAACGGTCGAGGTGCGCTCGTTCGCGCCAGCGGACGGCATCGACGAGGATCCTGTGTGCGGCAGCGGCAATGCGGCCGTGGGCCACCATCTTCGTGCAACTGGTGCCGAGAGCCTTACGGGCGAAGCCTACGAGGCTCGCCAAGGTCGCTTCCTCGAGCGAGACGGCCGCATCCGTGTGCGGATCGCGGACCGCGTGGAAGTCGGCGGGCATTGCGTCTCCGTGATCGACGGGACGGTTGCGATCTAGTGGCCCGGTTCCGCTAGCCCATCCCCCCATCGAAAAGTTCATTGCAGTGGCCAGCGATGCGGCGACGGAAATCGATTGGCTGCCAGGGCATCGGACGTGCGACGATTCCCGTACCGGTCCATTCTTCGGATGAAGCAGGTGCCTGCTCGGTCCGTTCCGATGGGGGTGAGTCATGTCGCTTCGACGTCTTCTAGCGGAGGTTCGCGCCTGCGAGATCTGCGCGGCCGGTTTGCCGGTCGACCCGAACCCCATCCTTCAAGCCGACGCGCGAGCGCGCATCCTGGTCGCGGGCCAGGCGCCTGGTCGTCGGGCCCATGAGGCCGGAGTTCCCTTTCGAGATCCGAGCGGAGATCGCCTGCGTGCATGGATGGGAATCGACGATGATGTCTTCTATGACGCCCGGAGCGTTGCCATCATCCCGATGGGCTTCTGCTATCCCGGGACCGGCAAGAGTGGCGATCTACCACCGCGCGCCGAATGTGCGCCGGCATGGCGAGAGAAGCTCTTGGAATCCCTTCCGGATCTGCGCCTCACGCTCGTGATTGGCACCTATGCACAGGCCTATCACCTCGAGAAACGTGCTCGCACACTCTCGGAAACCGTCGCGGCTTGGAGGGAGCGGGACCCCAAGGTGATGGCGCTTCCTCATCCGAGTCCGCGCAACCAGGGCTGGTTCAAACGCCATCCCTGGTTCGAAGACGAGCTGCTTCCGGTGTTGCGTCGTCGGGTCAAGCGGGCGTTGGCATGATCGCGCGAGCCTACTTGCCGAGCTTGCCCTGGTTCTGACGCTGCATGTGGCATCGGCGCGAGGGGAGCCGGCGTGCCGCGCAGTCGCGGACGGTATCCGCGGCAGGCTCATTTCCGACAGCGAAGACGTAGCACGTCGCACGCATCCCTCCGGAGCGCGCGGCCCGGCGGCAGCGATCCAGCGCCCCGTTTCGGGCGTCCGCTTCCGACGCTTCTCCGGCGCTGATCCCCCAGGCGAACCGGCTGTTCGCCTCGGTTCCGAGCGCGAGAACCTTGGCTCCCTCCAGGGCTTTGTATTGGGCGACGACCGCCGGGAAATCGGGCTCGTCATATCCGGACAGGGAGGAGGTTGCGCAGCCTGCGGTGGCCACCCACGCGAGCAGGAGCCAGGCGGTGCGAAGGATGGGATGTTTCACCCGGCAACCCTACCTGAACCCGGGTTGGAGGGCAGCCCTTCGGGCCCGGCGGCTCAGTGCAGGGCGCTTGCCAGGGTTTCGATGGCGCGGAGAGTGGCGGCCGTCCGGGAATCGACATCCAACTTGGCGTACACGGCCTCCAGGTGCTTGGCGACGGTGCGGTCACGGATGTCGAGAATGATGGCGACCTCGGCGTTGCTCTTGCCCTGGGCGATCCAATAGAGGGTCTCCGCTTCGCGCCGGGTGAGCCCGAGGCAACGGAGGCGTTCCGGGTCCCCCTGCCGATGGCTGGCTTCGACCAGAAGGACGCGGCTCCCGTTCACCATCCCCAGATCGCGGACGATGATCTGGTCGAGGTGGTGTTCGCGAACCAGGGGTTGGCGTTTCGAATCCGATGCCAGCCAGGCTTGGACTTCTTCCGGCATGCGGCCTCGCGACGTGCCAAAGAAGATGCCGAAGGCTTCGGCTGCGCCTGGGTCGATGCGGAGCGGTCGTCCGTCGGTATCCAGTTCGACGAGGTTCTTGTCCAGGCGGGTTCGAACGAATGCATCGACCCGCAGTTGCCGTTGCAGCGTTCCGATCAGCGCCGCCTGGGTCCGGGCCTGTTCGAGATGGGGCATCAACAGGGAGAGGAGGGCGCGCTCACGTTCACTGAAATCCTTGCGGATGCGGTTCAGACTCAATCCGTGAATACGCGCGCCATCCGGGCCGCGCTCGGTCGGGCCGCTCGGCACGAGGATCTGACATTCGATTCCGAGCTCGCGATAGAAGGAGCAGTAGAGGGGATTCTGATGCCACTCATCCTGGCCGACGAAATCGCTGATCTTCCGAGGGCCGTCCACGCCGCATTCCAGGTAGTGGCGGGCCACCGGATGCTGGTCCATGTGTCTCTCGAAAGCCCGACTCAAACGGGCATGAGCGGCTTGGACGCCCGGATCCGCGACGACGGTCTTCGCGCGGTGCAGGGTCAGATCGAGCTCCTGGTAGCTCACCAGGTCGGAGCCGACCAGATGAGGAACCTCGCGAATGGCGGTCTCGGCGAACTCATCCAGCTCGCGCGTCGCATACAGGGCATGAGCGATGCGTTGAAGGGTGTCGAAGTCGGTTCTGCGCAGCTGCTGCATGGGGGCTTCTCGCGGGACGAGGCCATCCTATTCCGTCCGCAGGGCGAGCGGCGCGGCTCTCACCCGCCCTCACGACAAACTCACGCTACTTGCCGGCGCAGGCCTCAGGCTTGGCGACGTGAGCATGGCCAGAAATGCCCCTATCATCCGGCGATGACCGCCGGTCCCTCGCTGCAAGGCTCGTATCGGCTGGATACCAATGCGCAGCACCTAAGCAGGGGGGACGACGAAGTCCCGTTGCCCCCGAAGGTATTCGCCCTGTTCCGGTACCTGGTCGAGAACGCGGGGCAGGTTCAGAGCCGCGATCAGTTGCTCGAGGCGGTCTGGCCCGGCGTGACGGTCAGCGCCGATGCTCTCCGCTACACCCTTCGTCAGCTTCGTGTGGCACTTGGGGACATTGGCTCGGAGCCGATGTTCATCCAGACCTTGCCGCGGCGTGGCTGGCGCTTCGTCGGTCGAGTTGCGGATGCGGGCTCCGGGGTCTGGCTCCTCGACGCGGCTCCTGCAAAGGGAGGAACGAAGGGGTCGGCCTCGCTTCCGACGCGGGCTCCTCTCGTCGGGCGGAGAGAGGAAATCGGGCAGTTGAGCCATGCCCTGGCTCGTGCTCGCGAGGGTTCGCGACAACTCGTGCTCGTTTCGGGCGAAGCGGGGATCGGGAAGACATCGTTGGTCGAGTCGGCCTTCCAATTCGTCGCGGGTACCCCGGGTGTGTCGGTCGCGCGAGGCCAATGCATCGAGCATCACGGTGCATCCGAGCCCTATCTCCCGGTACTCGAAGCGATCCTGCGGCTGTGTCGCTCGATCGGAGGTGACGAGCCTGTCGACGTGCTTCGCCGCCACGCGCCGATGTGGTTGGCCCACCTGCCCTCGCTGACGCAACCCGAAGAGCGGGAGGAACTGCGGCGCCAGATTCAGGGTGCCAGCCCCGAGCGGATGATTCGTGAGCTGACGGATGCGCTCGAAGTCCTGAGCCGAGATCGCGTCGTCATCCTGTGGATCGACGACCTGCATTGGTCCGACGCGGCCACGCTCGCGTGGTTCGCGCAGGTGATGCGTCGCGACGAGCCGGCGCGTCTGCTCGTCATCGCCTGTCATCGGCCGAGTGAGGCTTCGACGCCGGGCGACGAGCTCTTTCCCGTCTTGCGGGAGTTCGTCCTGCGCGGCGATGGTCGGGAGCTCGCACTCGGACTGCTCGGCAGGGAGGCGCTGGTGGAGTACCTGGACCAGCGCTTCCACGGCACGTTGGCCGACGCCGATCGCTCGAATCTCCGCGATTTCCTCACGGTGCGGACCGAGGGAAATCCGCTCTACGTCGTCAGTGTGGTGAACGATCTGATCGACCGGGGCGTCCTGGTCGAGCTGGAAGGCCGTTGGCGGTTGGAGGGCAAGCTCTCGGGGCTCCCGCCGTCGGGCTCGCTTGCTCTCTTGTTGCGCGACGAAATCGGGCGCGTCGAGGCGGCCGATCGCGAGCTGTTGGAGGTCGCGAGCATCGCGGGCATGGAGTTCTCGGCCGCGGCTCTGCTCAGGGAAAACGGGCCGACGCTGCCAGAAATCGAGGAGCGATGTGAGGTTCTCGCTCACCGCGGGCGCTTCCTGGTGGCAAAGGGGCTGGCCGAGTGGCCCGATGGCACGATGGCTTCCGGGTTCGGTTTCTCCCATGCGCTCCACAGGGAAGCATTCGAATCCGAGATCGGCTTTGGACGGCGGAGCCGTCTCCATCTCGAGATCGGCCTGCACAAGGAACGCGGTTTTGCGGGATCAGAAGGAAGGATCGCGGCGCAGCTCGCCCACCACTTCGAACAAGCCCACGATACGGTTCGAACGGTCCGCTATCTGGCGCTTGCCGGCGAGGAAGCGGCCCGGCGATTCGCAAACCTCGAGGCGACGGCTTTGTTGAGAAAAGGGCTGGAGCTCCTCGCCCAGCTCGAACCTTCGGCCGAACGCGACGCCCAGGAGCTGGCGCTACGGCTCGTACTGAACGTCCCTGTCGCCGCAGTGGAGGGATATGGTGTCTCCGCGTTGGAGCACAACCTGACCCGGATCGAGGAGCTGGCCAGTCAATTCGGGGAATCGGCTGCGTTCTTCCCCGTTCTGTTGGGTCTGTGGTCATTGAGTCTGGTTCGCGCGGACATGGCCCGCGCAGGCGAACTCGGGCGCCGCTTGATTTCCATTGCCGATGGCAATGACGATGCGGTCTCTCGGCTCCAGGGCCAGCGTGCGTTCGGGCACGTGCGCTTGTACGAAGGCTTTCCCAAGGAATCCTGCGAGCTGATCCAAGCCGGACTCGATGGATACGATGTCGAGCACCATCAACGTCTGGACTATTCCACCGGCGATGATCCGGTGGTCTTGAGCTTTGCCTACCTCTCATGGGCGCTCTGGTTCCGGGGGCTACCGACCCAGGCGGTCGCCCGGGCGGAGCAGGCGGTTGCTCACGGGCGGGCGCTCGAGCATCCGCCTTCTCTGGCGATCGCAATGGCTTTTCGCGCGGTGGTGCAGCTGTTCCGTCGCGACGCGGAAGGCGCAATGAGAGCGGTGGCCGAGCTCGAAGAGCTGGCACGGCACGAGCACATGGCGTTGTGGCTCGCGCTGGGACAGATCGTCAGGGGCTGGGCACTTCAAGCCGAGGTTTCGCCTCGAGAATCCCTCGAGGAACTCGATCGTGGCATTGCTGCGTGGCGAGAAATGGGCGCCGGGCTCGGTCTTCCCCTCTGGCTCTGTCTACGCGTCGAGCTGATGGTGAAATCAGGTGACACGAGCAGTGGACGATCAACGCTCGCTGAGATTCAGCAGCTGATCGAGAGATCCGGCCAGGTGATCCTCGATTCCGAGCGGCGCCGGGTCGAGGGCCTGCTCCTGGCATGCGGGGACGAAAAGGACCGGAGGCTGGCGTCGCGCTCGTTCGAAGCCGCCTTCGAGATCGCTCGAGGTCACGGAACCCTGTCGATGGAGCTGCGTTCCGTCCTGTCCTGGGCCGATTTCGATCGCGGGGAGAACGGGCGGATCAGCGACGCTCGCCGTGCGCTCCTGTCGGGGGTTCTCGAGCGTTTCAGCGAGGCGCGGGACGATCCCGACCCCCGAGCTGCTCGGCGCTTGCTCTGCTAGGCCCCTCGACGAGCCGCCCGTTACAACTCGATCCCGCGCTGCGCCTTCACTCCGGCCTGGAAGGCGTGCTTCACGGTTCGGACATCGCTCACGGTATCTGCGAGATCGATCAGCTCTTTGGGTGCACCTCGACCCGTGATGACCACGTGTTGATCGTGTGGCCGGTTGCGGAGCGCCTCGAGGACGGGTGGAAGTTCGAGCATGCCCTTGGAAAGGGCGATGCAGAGTTCGTCGAGCACGACCAATGAGATCTCCGGATCCTGGAGGTGCTTCGCAGAGATCTCCCAGGCGCGGGCAGCAGCCTTCTGGTCCCGTTCCTTGTCCTGCGTCTCCCAGGTGAAGCCCTCGCCCATCAGGTGGACCTCGACCCCCGGCAGATCGCGAAATAGCAGGAGTTCTCCGGTCTCTCGCGATTTGATGAAGTAGACGATCGCGCACGGCATCTCGTAGCCGAGGCAACGGGCAACCATCCCGAACGCAGAGCTGCTCTTGCCCTTCCCATTGCCCGTCAGAACGACGAGTACCCCGCGATCTTCGTCGGACTTCGCGATGCGCTCGTCGATCTTCGTTTTGCGTCGAGCCATTCGCTCCTTGTATTGGTCGTCGTTCTGATCCGTCATTCGGGGCTCCTTCGCAGATCGCGGGAATGATAGGCCGGAAGCAGGGCGCTTTCTTCCTGGCCTTGTGCCACATGCAAACGGGTTCCGAAGACCGGCTCCAACTTCTCGGGGAGAAGCAACTCCACGGCCGGGCCCGTCTCGTGGGTCTCGTCCGCCCGCAGCAGCAGTGCCTGATCCGCGATCGCGTGCGCCTGGGTCAGATCGTGCAGGACGACGACGAGGGAGCGTCCATTCCCGGCTTCCTCCCTCAGGAGATCGAGGCAAGAGACTTGATGGCGCAGGTCGAGATGCGTCGTCGGCTCGTCCAGGAGCCAGACCGGTGCGTCGCGTAGCCACAAGGCCGCGAGTTCGACGCGCTGACGTTCACCCGCCGAGAGTTCAAAGAGCCGACGCTCTGCGAGGGGGCCGAGGTCGAGCCTTTCGAGTGCGTCGTTCACCTTACGCGTTCGGCTCGGTACGAGCTCGAGGCGTTCGTGAACCTTGAAGCCGAATTCGGCACTCGGCAGGCTCCCCTGCCAAGCGATCCGTTGGCCTCGCTCGGTGGGCAACCAACGGCTGAGGCGTTTTCCATCGAGGAGCACTTCGCCCGCCGTAGGGCGGAGTACGCCGGCAAGAGCGAGCAGAAGGGTCGATTTGCCCGATCCGTTCGGCCCCAGGACAGCCCAGATCTCCCCCGGCCCGACAGCCATGTCGAGGTCGAGGATCAGTACCGCGTCTCCCCGTCGAAGTTCGAGGCCATGGGTCAAGAGCTCCATTGGCTTCTCCGTACCAGCAGCCAGAGGAACGTCGGTACGCCTAGCAGCGCCGTCATGACCCCGACCGGAAGCTCCGCCGGTGCGACGATGGCGCGGGCTGTGGCGTCTGCCAGCACCAGCAGGCCCGCGCCGCAAAGGGCCGAGGCCGGCAGCAGGAACCTGTGTGGGGAGCCGATCAGCAGGCGCACGGCATGCGGAACGATGAGGCCGACGAATCCGACGGTCCCTGCGGCGGCGACAGCCAGGCCGGTCGTTGCCGAAGCGAGCAAGACGAGGACGAGCCGCAGCCAGGCTACCGACGTGCCCAGGGTCGCGGCGTGAACCTCACCCAGTGCGAGCCGGTCCAGATCCCGCCCGAGGGCAACGCCGATCGCGAGGGCCAGCGCCCCTGCGCCATACAGGAGCCAGTTCGGAAGCGGGTTCGATCCCAGATCGCCTAGCATCCACTGGACGGCCCTGCGCAATTCCGGGTCTCCCAGTTGCGAGAGCGCGAGCGCCACCATGGCACCCCAGAGGGCCGCCAGCACCACTCCAGCCAGCAGCAGACGGGTAGGGCCGAGCCGCACGAAGGGGAGTACCGCGAGCGTTCCGACCACCGCGCCCAGGAAGGCGCCGATCGCCGGCGCGATGGCGCCTCCGACGAGAGCGATCGCGATGATGGCCCCGACCGAGCCACTCCCCGCGACGCCCAGGATGTAGGGCTCGGCCAAGGGGTTGCCGACGAGCGTCTGCAGCCATGCCCCCGACATGGCCAGGAGCGCGCCCACGGCGGCGGCGCTCATCACGCGAGGCCAGCGCAGGGATTCGAGGATCACCGCATCCATCGTCGAGCCGGAGCCGAAGGGATCGATCCAGCGCTCCCCCATGGCGAGGCCCAGTGCCACACTCCCTGCAGCGAAGAGGGCTACCAGCACGAGGCGGCTCCACGGGCTTTGCATCAACGGCCTTTCACCGCGAGTGGGATCCCAGCGACCATCAGCTCGACGTTCTCTGCGAGAGCCGCGACGCGTTGGTTGAGCACGCCCTGGGCATCCCTGAATCGTCTCCCGGAGGTGCTGGCCGGAACCACGCCGCTCCCCACCTCGTTCGAAACGATCACGATCCGGCCGGGCAGCTCGGGCAGGATTTCTTCGAGCGCTTCGGCTGCCTCGATTGCAGTGTTTCCGGCGTGCAGCCAGTTGGAGAGCCAGAGGGTGAGGCAATCGACCAGGACGAACGCATCCTCACGGCATTCGGTACGCAGGGTTTCGACGAGTTCGAGCGGGGTTTCGTGGGTCGTCCATGAGGTCGGTCGTCGCTCTCGGTGTGCGGCAATGCGGGTCGTCCATTCCGGGTCCTCCGGAATCTCCGGTGCCGTTGCCACGTAGATGACCGGGCCTTCGTGGGCGAAGGCGAGTTCTTCGGCGCGCCGGCTCTTGCCGCTTCGGGCGCCGCCTAGCAGAAGCGTCAAGGGCATAGGGCCGCCTCCAGTCGCGTCCATCCGACGAGCAAAGCGATCAGGACCGTCACGTGAGCGTTACTCCGAGCCGCGTCTCCAGGTCCGAGAGGTCGAGGCTTTCGGCGAGCACGTCCGCAAGCCGGTCGAGATCGCGTTCCCAACGCTCGGAGAGTTCTTCCGTTGCGACCAGCCCGGCGCCGAACCACGCGCGAAGCACGGCATCGCGATAGGGTGCGTGATCGAAGAGCCCATGGACGTAGGTGCCGAGGATGCGACCGTCCTCGGAGGTTGCGTGAAATGGCGGCTCCGCGCGACTGCGGGTGGTGGCGCCGTGATGAATCTCGTAGCCGACGACTTTCCCGCGCTCGGGCCAGGAAACCTCGAATTCGACGGGCGCGACGTGTTTTTCGGCGAGGAGTTCCGTGCGGATCGGGAGCCAGTCGAGACCGGCGGAGGAGCCTCCGCCTTCGAGTCCTTCCGGATCGTCGATGGATGAGCCCAGCATCTGCAAGCCGCCGCAGATCCCCAGCACGCGTCCGCCGTAGCGGATGTGCTTCTCGATGTTTTCGACGAATCCGTGTTGGCGGAGCCAACCGAGATCGCGCCGGACGGCCTTGGAGCCGGGCAGGACGATCAGATCGGCTCCCCTCAGTTCGTCCGGATTGCGGGTGATTCTCACGTCCAGGTCCGAAACCAGGGAGAGTGCATCCAGATCGCTGAGGTTGCTGGCGGTCGGGTACTGCACGGCGACGACCTTTCCTCTCGGCGCGTCGCCCGGGCTCCAATTGGCGGAGGAAAAGGGGGCGTCTTCTTCCGGGAGACAGAGATCCTCGATCATCGGAACCACCCCGAGCAGGGGGAGGGCGCATCGCTCCTCCAACCAACCCAGGGCCCCACCCAGGAGTTCCAGGTTCCCGCGAAAACGATTGATGACGAGTGCCCGGATTCGTGCGCGATCCCGTTCATCGAGGGCCGCAAGAGAGCCCAACAAGGCGGCGAATACGCCGCCACGGTCGATGTCTCCAATCAGCCAGGCGTCCACATCCGCGGCTTCCGCGAAACCGAAGTTGGCGATGTCTCCTTCTCGGAGGTTCGGCTCGGAGGGTGAGCCGGCCCCCTCGATCCAGACGAAGTCGAACTCGGAGCGCAGGCGGTCGAAGGCGGCCAGTACTTCCGGAAGGAGAACCTCGCGGTCTTGTCTGAAGCGAGAAGCCCAGAGCGTGCCGTGTGGCTTGCCGAGCAGGATGAGCTGCGCCTTCTGATCGCCCTCGGGCTTGATCAGTACAGGATTCATGTCGACGCGGGGTTCCAGCCCGCAAGCCAGGGCCTGCAACGCCTGGGCGCGACCGATCTCGCCGCCGCCCGGGCATGCGGCCGCATTGTTGCTCATGTTCTGGGGCTTGAAGGGTGCGACGCGGATGCCCGCGCGGTGAACGAGCCTGCATAGGCCGGCCGTCAGCAGCGACTTCCCGACGCCGGAGGCCGTCCCGAGGATCATCAGCGCATCGCTCATGGCGTGGTCGTCGCGTGGTCGAGCGCGGTATGAAGATCGCGCTGCAAGAGCTCCATCCCGTCGATCAGGCGCGGGCCGGGTCGGTGGAGGAGATCGTGATCGGCCCGGACGACGATCTGGTCGGGTTTTTCCATCAGCTCTCGCCAGGTCCGAGCCCGCTCGCCGACATTCCGCGCTTCGTCTGGAATGACCAGGACGTCGGGCTTCGCGCGAAGGACGGCCTCGATGCTGACCCTCGGACTATCTGCAGAAAGATCCTCGAAGATGTTCCGCGCTCCGATCTCGAGAAGCGCGCTCGAAATGAAGCCACCGCCTCCGGCTGTGACGAGGGGATCGTGCCAGATTTCGTAGAACACACGCGGCATGGGTTTCCGCCGTCGGTTGCGCAGGATCTCCAGTCGTTTGCGAATCGAATCGGCCACCCGCATGGCCTCTGCACCGTGCCCCGTCATCTTGCCCAGCCGGACGATATCATCCGCGACGCCCAGGACGGTCGTCGGATGGGAAACCTCGACGCGAATGCCGAGCTCCCGAAGCTTGTCCAGGCCGATGACACCGTCGTCCATCGCGATGGCGAGCGTCGGCCGCAAGCGGATGGCGGCTTCTACGGTGACCTTCCGATAGTTGCCCACCCGGGGGAGCGCCTTGGCCTCATCCGGGTAGTCGCTGAACGAAACCGCTCCGACGATCTCCGGCCCGGCACCGACGGCGTAGAGGGTCTCTACGACGTGCGGTGCCAGAGCCAGGATGCGTTCTTCGGCGAAGCCGGGCGATGCGACGAGGAAGAGCAAGGCGAGCGCGAACCGCGCTGTCCTCACCCTTCCCGCCCGGCACATTTCAGTAGGCCACTTCGAGGCTGAAGAAGGCGTTTCGGGGCAGGGTGCCACGGCCCCAGACTTCTTCGTAGCCATGGTTCGTCAGGTTCCGCACCGCGAGGCGTGCCGTGAGGTAGGAGGTGATTTCCGCACTCAGGTGCACATCGGCCGTCCAATAGCCCTTGATCGGAAGCCGATTTCGCGAGCTGCTGAAGCTCCTCCCGACGGCATGCAGAATCACTTCGGCACGGAAGCGATCCCACCATTCTCCGCCCACCGAGAGGCGACCGAAGTTGCGCGCTCGGCGGGCCAGATGGAAACCCTCCGTGTCGCGAGTGCGCAGCCGCGTGTAGCTGGTCGAGATCCAGAGCGATTTCCAATCGAATCGGAAGCTCACCTCCGCGCCGCTCATGCGCGCTCGTTCGACATTCTCCGCGACGAAGAAGAAGTCGCCCCGGTCTCGAAACTGGATCAGGTCTTCGTACGACTGATGAAAGGCGCGAACGTCGGCGTTCCAGCGGAAACCACTTTCGCAGACGCCGGTCCAGCGCAGGCCAAGATCGCCGCCACGGGAGGTTTCGGGCACGAGATCGCGGTTCCCAGACGAAAACGCGTCCATGAAGAACAACTCGTTCAAGGTCGGCGGCCGGAAGGCCGTCCCGAAATTGGCCAGCAGATCGAGGCCCTCTAGCAACGTGACGCGACCTCCAAGCTGGTAGGTCCATTTGTCGTCACTGCGGTTGTTCCACTCGCGTCGCACGCCCATCGAAGCGCCCACCCGCTCATTGTCGTAGCGGAGCTGGCCAAACAGGCCCGTTCGGCGTGTGCCTTCGCGGATGTCGACCGCTTCGTTGACGGCCCGCTCCTTCTCCAGGTCGACCCCGCCGAGAAAGCTGAAATTGCCCCAGACCACGTCGTTGGTCCATACGAGCTGCCTCCGCTTGGATTCGATGTCGTAGTTGTTGAACGCGAAGATCGGATCCTCACCGACGATCCGATCGTCGTGTTGGGCCAGCAGCAGGCGTGTCTCCCATGTGTCCGTGACCGGATGCTGCCAGTCGACACCCATGCTCCGCTGGCGGGTATCTTGATCGAAGGATTCGTTGTCCGACGAGAAATTGTCGAGCTCGGTCTGGGCATCCGCGCGCCGCCAGAAGAATCGAGCCCGGCCTCTGCCCACCGGTACCGAGATCTGTGCCGAGGTGGAGGTGTCGCGAAACGGATCGGTCTCTGGGCTGGAATCCGGTTCAGGATCCGGAATGACTGCGGAGACACCATTGATCGTGGTGTGTTCCATGGCGAACGAGGCCCAAATGCCGGACTCGGTCCCTCCGGAGACGCTGACCGCCCCCGTTCGGTGCCCGAGGTTGCCGTAGCCGGCCCTGGCCGAAGCCGAAATCCCAGGTTCCGGCTTGCGCGTGAAGATCTGGATCACGCCTCCCATCGCGCTCGCGCCGAAGATGGTCGTTTGAGGCCCGCGCAGGATTTCGACGCGCTCGATGTCATGGGACGACAGGTTGGCCCAGTCGTAAGAACCCAATGTCGAAGAACCGACCAGGACTCCGTCGACGAGCACGCGGACCTGATTCGAATTGGAACCGCGGATCGAGACGGATGTGGCCTTGCCCGGCCCGCCGCTCGACCGGACTTCGACGCCCGCGCGCTGGCGAAGCAGGTCGACCAGCGCTTGAGGCTCCTGGGCCTCGATCTCTTCGCGCTCGATGACCGTTCGTGCATCGCTACCCCTGAAACGAGGCTCGAGCAGCCGCCGCCCCTCGACGCGGACCGGGGGCACTTCGATGATCGGTTCTTCCGGAGTCGCGATCGGCTCCTCCGCCCAGGCGCCGTTTGCTACGACGACGCTGAGAAGTACGACGCCGCAATGATTCCAGATTCTCCAAGACCCACGCATCCCATCTCTCCCGAGGTTGCGCTTCCCGGGAATGGCCGCGACGCCTGGATCCATCGGGGGTTTCCCACGCATGAATGCAGGGGAGCCACCATTCGACGCGCGAGTTCAGCGCGACGAGGATTTCGGAGCCAGCGTCCGTTCGCGCGGTGAGGGAACGAAAAGGCCCCGCACCCGCACGTCCTTACCCGAGACAGCAGGTTCATGATTTGTCGAGCGCTCGGGGTAGGTCTCCGGGCTCGCGACCATGTCCCTCGCCGCCTTCCCAGCGTGAATCGCCAGTGGCTCGTGGCGAGGGCGTTGGGCCGCCTACCGTGGCGGGTCCGCGTCGGATTCCGACCGACTTCCCTCTTTGGAACGGGTCCTTCCCTTCCTCGTCTGGCGAGTCATTGCTCGCCATCACCCTGAACTCCGCCTGGGAGCATGATGGCTTCGGACGCGTCTTGTCAACCCTGGGATGTCGGGTCAGCTCGGCTTCCTGCGCTGAGGGGGTTTCGATTCGAAGCGCTCCTCGTACACGATCTCTTCGAGCGGCATGCGATCGCGCCATCCCACTTTCTCGAGCAAGGGGCGTTCGAGAAAGGCTTCCGGGTAGCCGACGCAGAGGTAGCCCACGATCTCCACGCCGTCGGGGAGTTCGAGCAGGCTGCGGAGGGCCTTTGGCTCGACGATGCTGACCCAGCCGATGCCCACGCCTTCGGCACGGGCGGCCAGCCACAGGTTCTCGATCGCGAGGCAGGTGCTGAACACGTCCGTTTCCGGAATCGACTGGGCTCCGAGCGTCGGCTCCGCCGTGCGCCGATCGCATAGCACGCAGAGATTCAGTGGTGCTTCGAGGATGCCTTCCAGCTTGAAACTGTCATAGAGCTTGCGACGCTCCCCTGTGTAGGCGGCACTCGCCCGTTCGTTGGCTTCGTCGAAGAGACGCCGTACGGCTTTGCGGGTATCGAGGCTGCGAATCAACAGGAAGCGCCAGGGTTGGGAGAAGCCCACGGAGGGCGCCTGGTGCCCGGCCTGGAGGATCCTCTCCAAGATGTGGTCGGCGACCTCATCCGAGCGGAACTTGCGGACGTCACGTCGACTGCGAATGGCCTCGTAGATGTCCATGTTGGTTCGCTCCGGCCTGCTTCGAGGGGCGGCGCAACGTAGCGGCCTCCAGGCCGACGAGCGACTGGCGGTTCAGGGCTAATCGGATCCTTCGAAGATCTCGACCTTCAGGTGCTCGATTTCTCGCGCCATGGCTTCTTCCCAGGAAAGGTCTCGAAGGATCACGGAGAGTGCTCGGATCACTCCGGCATGAGCCACGATGAGTTGGCCCGTTCCGTTGGCTTCGAGCCAGCGGCGAACCCGTCGTTCTAGATCGACGACCCTTTCACCGTCTGGTGGCGCCTCGGTCTGCCAAGCGTCCAGCCACTGCTTCAATCGTTCGCTGTCGTCGCGCTCGAGGATGTCCCAGCGCTGGCCTTCCCACTGGCCGTAGTCGAGTTCCTGGAGATCGTCGGAGAGGCGAACAGGGACGTCGAGGAGACCAGCAAGGGTTTCTGCTGGAAGGCGGCAACGCTTCGCCGGTGAAGACCAGACTGCAGCGATCCGCGTGCGATGCTCACCCAGGGTCTGGAAGATCTCCCGGGCCGCTGAGTCAGGGCCTTGGCGCGTCGGTACGTCGTGGCGGCCGTAGCAGAGGCCGGCGGCTTCGACCTGCGCGTGCCGCGCGACCAGGAGCGTCAACCCCGGAGGCTCCCATCGAGCACGAGGACGGCGAGTACCGCTACCTGGCCGAGCTGTTGGGTCGCACCGAGAAAATCACCACACACTCCGCCGGCACGCTCTTGGTAGCGCCAGGCGGAAAGCAGCCCCAAGCCGAACAGGCTCCCGACGATGCCAAGGGCCGTTGCAAGCGAGAGCTTGGTGAAGAGCAAGTCGGCGACGAGCAGGCCCATGCCGATCCACGTTGCCCGCCAGGCTTGTGTCGGGCCACTCGTCGCCACCTCCGAACTTCGGGAAGTTTCGACTGGCGTGATGTACGGAAGGGTCGCGAGTTGCCAGACGGGTGCGATCCGGGAGAGGGAGTGGGCGAGAACCAGGCCCAGTGGCGCGCCCGTTCCCAACTCTGTGAGCAACGAAAACTGCAGGGCCAGGCTGACGACGAGAGCCGAGGCTCCGAACACACCGATCCGGCTGTCCTTCAGGATTTCGAGCAGGCGTTCCCGATCCTCGAGCGAGCCTCCGAGTGCATCTGCCGTGTCCGCAAGGCCGTCTTCGTGGAACGCCCCTGTCATGAGCAGGCCGGCAGCCACGGAGATGACTGCGGCGGGTCCCGCTCCCAAGGGGAAGCTCGACATATGGACCATCGCTGCCGCCAACCCCAGGCCAGCACCGACGAGAGGGAAATACGCGGGCGCCCAGAGCGATTCCTCGTCGGTGACCGGCGCCTCGCCGATCGGGATGCGGGTCAAGAAGGCGATGGCGGCGCGGGTTGCCCGAACGGGCAGGCTCATGAGGGGTCCGTTCGTGGCAGCGCGGTAGGCACGGACGCTTCTTCGAACGTCGCCATCTGCGAGTGCAGGAGACAAGCGGCTTCGATCAACGGGAAGGCGGCCAGGGCACCGGTGGCCTCTCCCAGTCGCATCCCCAATTCGAGGAGCGGCTCCGCATTCAATTCCCGCAAGACGATCTCGTGCCCCGGCTCGGCGGAGCGGTGGCAGAACATCAGATGCTCGCGCACTTCGGGTTCGACGCGGCAGGCCACGAGGGCGGCAATCGAAACCGAGTAGCCATCGACGAGGATGGTCATGTCGCGTGCGCATGCTCGGCGCATCGCTCCGACGAGTGCCGCAAGTTCCGGGCCTCCAAGGCGGCGAAGAACGTCCTTCGGCCCCGCAGGGCCGCTCGTTGCGACCCGGGCGAGCGCATCGTTCACGACAGCGATTTTCCTCTTCATGCCTGGTCCGTCAACGCCGGTTCCGGGGCCGACCAATGCGGAGGCCTCTTGGCCCAATAGTGCAGCCGCAACCGCCGCTGCGGCTGTCGTGTTCCCGATGCCGATCTCGCCTAACATCAAGATGCGGGTCTTGTCGTCGAGCGCACGGACTGCGTCTTCTCCTGCATTCAGGGCAAGGTCTGCGGTCTCTTTGGACATGGCATCGTCGTTCCGCAGATCGCCTCGCAAGTGGTCCGCGACCGGATGTCGAGGCGTTGCGACCGCCTTCTCCGGGGCTCCTGCGACGCCTACATCCAGCACCGTCAATGGAACTCCGATCGTTCTCGCAAGAACCGCGGCTGCTGCTCCTCCTCGCGCCAGGTTGCCGAGCATCGAACGGGTCACCTCCTGGGGGTAGGCGGAGACGCCGTGGACCGTGACCGGATGGTCGGCCGCAAAAATCAACGCAGCTGCAGGCCGCGCCTCGGGAAGTGGGTTCTGTTGGATGGCAGCCAGCTGTACGGCAATGGCTTCCAGGCGTCCGAGGCTACCCGCAGGCTTGGTCAGCTGTTGCTGACGTTCTCTTGCAAGCTTCGCAGCCCGCTGGCGATTCACTTCGCTGGCAGACACTGCCCTTCCTTCCATTCCAGGAGGGGCGAGTGTGGTCGATTGGATCGGAACTGCCAAGCAGAGGCCATTGTTGGCACTGGATCCGAGCAAGCGGGTTCTAGTCCTCCGCCTCCATGAACGCCGGGCGCGTCCCGATCACCTTGCTGTCGCGCAGCTTCTCGATCTCGCCATCGGAAAGACCCAGCTCTTCGCCCAGGATTTCCTCGTTATGCTGGCCGAGCAGCGGTGTCGGAGCTCGCCGCAGCGCGCGGGGCAATCCGGAAAAGCCCATCGGAAGGCCCGGGTAGCGGACCGGTCCGACGAGGGAGTGCTCCATGACCTGGAAGAAGCCCCGGTGTTCGAGCTGGGGGTTCGGGAACAGGTTGTGCGGGTTGATGCATTCTTCGGCCGGCACCCCGGCAGCACGCATTGTTTCCGCCGCAGCGTGGCGTTCGCGCCCAGAAGTCCAGCGGCGGAGCTCCCGGTCGATCGCGTCGTGAGCCTCCCTCCGTCCCTCCCTCGTGGCCAGCACCGGGTCTCGCGCCCAAGCTGGATCGCCGAGTGCACGCCGAAGGGCTTCCCATTGTTCATCCGTGGCCACGGCAATCGCGACCCAACCCGGCCCCGCATCCATCTCGTCCCGATCCGAGCATGGGTAGACACCTTGGGGTGCTGCTGCGGGCCCGCGGTTCTCCTCGCGTAGGGCCAGCTCACCGTAGGCGGACCACTCGATGACCTGCTCCGCGGTGATGTTGAGAGCCGGCTCCATGAGCGGGACCTCCACCAACTGCCCTTCGCCTGTTCTCCGCCTCTCCTCGAGCGCAAGCATGAGCGCGAAGACCGCGTGCTGCCCTCCCATCGGATCGCAAGCGCCCCGCACGACCAGGGGAAGATCGTCATAGCCCGTCAGCCAGGCGAGGCCGCTCACCTGCTCGATGTTCATGGCGAAGCCGACACGATCTCGCCAAGGACCATCGAGACCAAACGAAGGCATGCGAACAAGGATCGTGCGTGGATTCAGTTCGTGAATCGTTTCCCAGTCGAGTCCCCAGTTCTCCATCACCCGCGGTGAGAAGTTCTCGACGACGACGTCGGCCTTGGCCATCAATTGCCTGGCCAACGCCATCCCTTCCTCGGAGTCGAGGTGAAGTGTGAGGTTGCGCTTGCTCGAGTTGCAACCGTGGTGGATCGGGTTGAACTCCCACATCGTTTCGTTCATCACCGAGCCGGCGAAGCGCATGGCATCGGGGCGCTGGATGGACTCGAGCTTGATCACGTCGGCCCCGAGCTCAGCCAGGTAGCTCGTTCCAACCGGCCCAGCCCAGAAGGCCGTGAGGTCGAGCACGCGCAAGCCTTCGAAAGGCAGAGGTCCCCCTCCCTCGGGTGGGGCAGGATTCGGCGCCGTGAGCTCGGTTCGGATCTCGTCCGTGTGCTCACCCAGTCCCGGTGCCGGCCGAACCTCGAGGATCCGCTTATCACTGCCCAGGCGATAGGGCGGGCGCGGTTGTCGGAAGCCGGCCGGGTTTTCCAGGAAGACCTGACGCTCCTTCAAATGATCCATCTCCAACAGCGTTTGGCCGTTGCCGAGCGGATTGACCGGGATTCGCGCCAGACTCATCAGCTCGATGATCTCGTCGACCGTATGCTCCTGGGTGTAGGCGTGGACGATTCCGTGGATGAAATCGATGTGCTCCATCCGTGCCTTGGCGTCGTAGAAGCGCATGTCCTCGGCCAATTCTGCCTGGCCGATCAATGCGCAGAAGTCCTTCCACTGCTGGCCGGTGACCGTGCACAGGCCCACCCAGCCGTCCTTCGCAGGTTCGATGGAGGGGGTATCGATCGACTGGGGCAGGGGGCCGGGGAAGAATTGCGAGTTCAGATCGTGAAAGATCGTCATGCACAGGCAGAGGCATTCGAACATCGAGAGGTCGACGTGGTGGCCATTCCCAGTCCGCCGCGCCGAGAGCCAGCCGGTCAGGCCGCCGACGGCCGCGTAGACTCCGGGGATCCATTCGCCGATGCGGCCGCCGGAGCCCACCGGACCTCGCGACGGCAACCCGCGTTGCCCGGTCGAGCCGGTTGCTGCCTGGAGCGTGAACTCGGTGCTAGGCCGACCTGCCCAGGGGCCCGCGCTGCCCCACGGAGAGATCGAGACGAGCGTCGTGTGGGGGTTCTTCGCATGGATCGCATCCCAGCCGAGCCCGAAGCTCTCCGCACCGCCCGGGCCGAAGCTCTCGATCACCACATCCGCGCCCAACGCGAGCTGGCGAACGACATCGCGATCCGCCTCGCTCCCGAGATCGGCGACGATTCCTCGCTTGCCAGAATTCAAGTACTCGAAGAGGGCGCCGCTCTCGTGCTTGCCAAGCGCTTGCCCAGAAGCGGTCCAGCGTCGCAGGGGATCGCCGAGGAGCGGTTCGACCTTGACGACGTCCGCACCGGCGTCGGCGAAGAGCTTGCCCGCATACGGCCCGGTGATCTCGTTCGAGAGCTCGACGACCCGTAACCCCGCCAGGGGTCCACCGACGTTGTGTACAGGCAAGGCGGCCTTCTCTCCTTGGGGTGTTCGCTGGTGAGGCATTCTATCCGCACACCTGGCTCTTCGGGGAGCCCCCCTGGGCCCAGGACTCGAGTGCCGCGATGAGGATCTTCCCCATTCGGCGCCGGGCTTCGATCGTAGAGCTGCCGATATGGGGCAGCATGAACAGGTTGGGCAACCCGAAGAAGGCCGGGTCGACTTCGGGTTCACCGGAGAACACGTCGAGGCCCGCCGCGCCGACTCGTCCGTCGCGCAGGGCCTCGATCAGGGCCTCGTCATCCACCAGGTCGCCACGGGCGATGTTCACCAGGATGAGTCCTGGCCGCGCCCGCGCCAGCAGTCTTGCATCGACCAATCGAAGGGTCTCGGGTGTGGAGGGACAAGCGAGCAGGAAGATATCCGACTCGGCGATCAGTGCAGCAGGAGAATCGAAGAAGTGTCCACGGACGTGATGGTTTGCGGGGAGCGGCTTGCGGTTCGTGTAGAGGATCTCCATTCCGAATGCCTGGGCGCGGAGCGCGATTCGTCCGCCAATATCGCCGAGCCCGACGATTCCAAGCCGCTTGCCGAAAAGTTCGGTGCCCACGAGCTGGGTCGCACTCCAGCCCTCCCATGCGCCGCTTCGAAGTAGAGTGATGCTCTCGGTTGCCCTGCGCGCTGCGCCTAGCATCAAGAAGATGGCATTCTCGGCGACGGAGTCGGAAAGCACACCGGGCGTGTTGAAGACGGCGATGCCCCTGCGCTTCGCGGCAGCGAGATCGATGTGGTCTGTGCCCACGGAATAGGTTGCAATGGCCCGCACAGAATCGGGCAGCATTTCGATTTCTCGCGCCGGAAGCGGTGTGTCGATCGAGACCAGAAGCGCATCGAAGGACGAATCCATCTCGGCGAGATTTCTTGCTGGCTCCCGCGTGTCGACATGGATCGTATCGAAGGCTTCATCGAAATCCCTTTGGATCTCCTCGAGAAGCCGTGACGCCAGGAAGACGGATAGTCTCTTCAACGAAGGCCTAGCGTCTGGCGTATGGGTCGGCCGGAATCGGAACGCGGACCTGAGGATCCGTGACGTTCGCCTTGACAGGCGCGGGGCGGGGGTTTCTTGCCAGATGCGGCGTGGTCGGACACGACGGGCCGATCCATGCCGTCCTCATCTGCGGCGCGAGCTTGGGCCAGCAGGATCCTCCACCCGTGGACGGCGGAGTCGGATCCGGGGTCGGCGGCTGAGAAACCGCGGCGTTGGGCCTGGAGCGGGGGGCCGATCGACAGCATCCGCCGATGATGGCCCGGCAACGCCTGGCTGCCAATCGAACGATTCCCCTCGGGGTGAAACCGCGCGCGAATGCCGGCATCGAATGAAGTAGCGCAATGGTCGGCCCAGACGTACTAGGATGTGCGCATCTGACCGCGCGCGCAGGGGCATGAAATCCGGGTGACGCAACAGGAGCGAACCGAGTTGGAAATGCTGAGTACGGCACCGCGCCCGAGCGGGGCGGTCGCACGTCGCTGGATAGGGCGCGCGCGCAACCGATGGGTGGGCGGCGCTCCCCTGGCGTACACCCGGTTGGGCGTCCCGGTTTGTAGAAGGATCCAGGTAGCCACAGCCCGATTTCTGGCGACGACTGCCTACGGGGATGCGGATTCGATCGAGGCCGAGCGTCGCACGCTTCGCCGCGGCATCCGGGATCTCTTCGGGGTGACCCGGCGACAAGCCTGGATGATCGTTAGGGCAGCCGAGAATGATTCGGATCGTGACGCCCACGAGGCCGCGGCACAGGTTCGCGATGCATTCGACACGAACCAGCGGATGCGCATCATGGGTCTGGCTTGGGAACTCGCCTACGCCGACGGCCTGATTCCCGCCTTCGGCCGTGTACTGGCGAACCGCATCGGTGCGATGGCGGGGTTGCACCCCGAGCAAGCGGTAGCCGCTCGCAGCTTCGCCAATCCCCCCTGGATCTAGCCGTGCCGCCGAGCGGCATCCTCTCCCAACGGACTCCAGACTGGCGCCCTAGGTGTTCTGGATGACGAGACCACCGTCGACCGGGAGGATTGCACCGTTGATGAACGATGCGGCGGGAAGCACGAGGGATAGCGTCGCGTGCGCGACCTCCTCCGGCTCCCCGTAGCGCTTCGCCGGAACACGCCTACGCGCGAACTTCTCCTTCATCGGGTCCGGGATGGCGGCCGTCATGCCGGTACGAATGGGCCCCGGGCACACGCAGTTGACGGTCACACCCTGGGCGCCGAGTTGCACCGCGAGTGATTTCGTGAGCCCCACGACCCCGTGCTTGCTGGCCGTGTAGTTGGGAATGCCGGCGGTCGCGCCGAGGCCCTCCGTCGACGCAATGTTGACGATCCGTCCAGCCCTATCCGCCTGTAGATGAGGCAATGCGGCGCGGATCAGTTCGACGTGCGCCGTGAGGTTCACAGCCAGCGTCCGATCCCAGACTGCCGAAAACTCCTCCGCATCGAGCGCGGTGCCTGGACTGATCCCAGCGTTGTTGATGAGGATCTGGAGGCCGCCGAAGTGCTCCACGACCCGATAGACGAGTTCGGCTGCTGCCTTGCGGTCGGAAACATCGCAGGGGAGGCCGATCGCCTCACCGCCGGCGCCCCGGATCTCCTTCACCACCGCTGCGGTGCCTTCCTCGTTCAGGTCGCAGACGGCGACCTTTGCGCCTTCGTCGGAAAACAGGTGGGCCGTCGCTCGCCCCATGCCGCTGGCGGCCCCCGTGATGAGAGCAATTCGACCTGCAATGGAGCGGCTGAGCTGGCTTAGGCGCGGCATCTCCGGATGGTCGCACGCCAAACCGGTGTTGGCTTGAATGGCCCCGCGGGGAGGCTCGTAGACGATCGATCCGAGCCGACGCCAGGCTCAAAGGGCCTGCTCATCCTCTGCCCCCATTCTGCCGATGTCCCAGACACACCCGGACGATCGGTCGGGTGAATGGAACCTCGGGGCGCAGCCCCCCCCCAAAACACAACCCGAGATAGCCGCACGCACGGCCGCGAGAGACAATGCCGCGGACCCTCCGAAAGATCGGGCCGAAAGCCCTGGCCCCCGTACTGGTGCTCTGCGCTGGCCTTCTTGCAACGACCGGCCTGGTCGCCATCGAGCCCCGAGATGAGCCCCGCGAGATTGCCGAACGGTTGCAGACCGTGGCCGTCACGATCGCAGAGGCGCAACCGGTGCAACTTCATGTTCGTGCGCAGGGCACGGTCGAACCGCGGCTCGAGACGCAGTTGGTCGTAGAGGTTGCGGGCCGCGTCGTCTGGATTTCCCAGGCCCTGGAGGCAGGGGGAACGTTCGTCGCCGGCGACCCTCTTCTTCGAATCGATCCTCGCGATTTCGAGAACGCACTGGAGCGGGCGCGCGCGGGTGTCGAGAGAGCCGTCAGTGAGCACCGGTTGGCCAAGGCCACCGAGGCCCGACGGAAGACGCTGCACGACGTCGGAGCGACGAGCCCTGCTTCCCTCGATGAAGCGGAGAGCCGTGCCGGCGTGGCCGCAGCGACCCTGCGAGAAGCACGCGCTGCACTGGCCGTGGCCGAACTCGACCTGGAGCGCACCGAAGTGCGTGCGCCCTTCGACGGCACGATACGAGTCCCGGCTCTCTCCGTCGGAATGTTCGCATCCCGCGGCACCGGAGCCGCTCGTATCTACTCCAGCCACGCGGTCGAAGTTCGTCTACCGATCCCCAGCGAAGAGCTGGCGTTCATCGATCTCGGTGAGCCGGGCACGGACCAGGCTCCGCACGTGACCCTCACCGGTCATTTCGCGGGCAGCAAGCAACGCTGGGAGGGCCGCCTGGTTCGGACGGAAGGAGCGCTCGATTCCCGAACGCGCATGGTCGTGGCCGTTGCCCGGATCGACCTGGATCCGAGTGGAGAGACGCCGCAGCTTCCGGTGGGTCTCTTCGTCGAAGCCGAGATCGAAGGGCGTCGCGTGGAGTCCGTCTTCGATCTGCCTCGCGCTGCTCTGCGAGGGGAAGACCAATTGCTGCTCGTCGATGCGGAGTCGTCGACGGTTCATCTACGCCAGGTCGAGGTGCTACGCGCCATCGGAGATCGCATCCTGGTTGGCGAAGGCCTCGAGGAGGGCGAGCAGGTGGCCACACGGGCTCTCGCCATGCTGGTCGAGGGCATGGAAGTTCGCTCCGAGCCCATGCGAACGGAGCCTGGATCGTGAACCGCGCGATCGCGTGGTTCGCCGAGAACCACGTTGCCGCGAACCTCCTGATGGCATTGCTGGTGGTTGGCGGGATGATCACGATTCCGACCATCGGGCAGGAGATGGTTCCGGATGTCGATCTCGACATCGTCACGATCAGCGTCGTCTACCCGGGCGCTTCGCCCGACGAGGTGGAGGAAGCAATCGCGATCCGGATCGAGGAAGCCCTGGATGGGCTTCCCGGCATCAAACGCGTGCGATCGACTGCTTCCGAAGGCATGGCCTCGGTCGTCGTCGAGATGCGCGCGGGCGAGGATCTCAGCCGCAGGCTCGCCGACGTTCGCGCTCGGGTCGATGCCATCGAGGGATTTCCCGACGAAGCGAAGAGCCCGATCGTCAAACAGGCCGAAATCGGCCGCATCGTGCTCGCGATTGCGGTCTCCGGCGCCGTCGATGAGCGCACACTGAAGCATGCCGCTGAGCAGGTGCGGGATGAGCTAACGGCACTGCCCGAGATCAGCCAGGTCTCCGTGGCATCTGTCCGCCCCTACGAGATCAAGATCGAGGTGTCGGAAGAAGCGCTCCAACGCTTCGGCGTGAGCTTCGACGATGTGGCGAATGCCGTGCGCCGATCGTCGATCGATCAGCCGGGAGGCTCGGTCCGCGCTGCGGGTGGGGAGATCCTGCTGCGCGCCAAGGGAAAGGCCACGGAGGGGACGGCGTTCGAGCAGATCGCGTTGGTTTCCCGCCGCGATGGAACCCGCCTCAAGGTTGGCGACGTCGCAACGGTGACGGACGGCTTCGCAGAGACCGACCAGTACTCGACGTTCGACGGTGAGCCTGCGGCGATGGTGCAGGTCTACCAGGTTGGCGATGAGAAGATGCTCGACGTTTCCAACGCCGTGAAGCGATACGTCGCAGGATCGAAGACGGACCTTCCCCCTGGGATCTTCGTAACGATCTGGATGAATGCCGGGGATTTCCTCGACGATCGCCTGGGCAGCATGTTCCGCAACGCCCGCAGCGGATTCTTGTTGGTCGTGGCCGTACTCGCGATCTTCCTGCGCCTTCGGCTCGCGCTCTGGGTGAGCCTCGGCATTCCGATCGCTTTTCTCGGAGCCTTGGCGATCCTTCCGAGCCTCGACCAGACGATCAATTGGATCTCGCTGCTGGGCTTCATCGTCGTGCTCGGGATCGTCGTGGACGACGCCATCGTGGTGGGCGAGAACACCTATACCGAGCAGCTCCGCACGGGAAACAAGCTCACGGGTGCGATTCGAGGTGCCCAGGGAATCGCTGTTCCGGTCTTTTTTGGAGTGTTCACGACCATCGCTGCGTTCGCACCGATGCTCTTCATCCCGGGTTCGATGGGCAAGCTCACCTCTGTTCTTCCGACGGTCGTGATCGCGTGCCTGCTCTTCTCCCTGGTCGAGGCCATGTTCGTTCTCCCGGCACATCTGGGGCATGGGAAGAGCCGGCCGAGCGATGAACCGACCCATCGGGTGTCCCGCGGTTGGCGCGCGTTCCAGGATCGCGTGGCCCAGGGGCTCGAGACGATGATCGAGCATCGCTATCGGCCCGCCCTCGAGTGGTGTCTGGAGTGGCGATACCTGACGATCGCGGTGGCGCTTTCGCTGTTGCTGTTCAGCGTGGGCCTCCTGGCAGGAGGCTGGCTGCGTTTCACCTTCCAGGAGCCGGTCGAGGGAGATGTGATCAGCGCGACCCTGACCATGGCACCGGGCACGCCAGTGGAGGAAACCGCCCGCGCCATCGAGCACCTGCAAGCCACTGCCAGGGAAATCCAGGCTGAGGCCGATGCGGAGACGGCTGGCGGGGGCGAAAGCATCTTTGTCCACATGAAGACGACCGTGGGCGAACAGCCGTCCTCCCGCCACTCCGGTCCTCTGCCGAATCTCGCCGCTGGCGGCAGCGCAGCCAACCTGGGTGAGGTGCAGGTCGAGTTGATGGGTCCCGAGACCCGGGCTGTTGGTACGAACGAGATGCAGCGGCGCTGGCGTGAGCGGGTCGGAACCATCGCCGGTGCCGAAGAGCTGGGCTTCCGCAACAGTCTCATTTCGGCTGGAATGCCGATCGAACTCGAGCTTCGTGGCAACGATCTGGAAAGTTTGAGGCAAGCCGCCAGCGATCTGAAGGGGCGCCTTTCTGCCTATCCGGGAGTGTTCGACATTTCCGATTCGTTTCGGGGCGGCAAGCAGGAGCTTCAGTTCAGTGTTCTTCCCTCGGCGGAGGCTCTTGGCGTTTCGCTCCAGGATGTCGGCCGCCAGGTTCGCCAGGCGTTTCACGGCGAGGAAGCCCAGCGTCTCCAGCGCGGGCGAGACGAAGTGAAGGTCATGGTGCGGTACCCGGCCGAGCGCCGACGTTCGCTGGGGGATGTGGAGGCCATGCGCATCCGCACCCGGGAAGGTGACGAAGTCCCATTCACGTCGGTGGCCGCTGCGGAGCTTGGAAGAGGCTTCTCGGCCATTCGGCGTGTGGATCGTCAACGCATCGTAACGGTCTCCGCCGACGTGGATGTCGCTGTGGCCAACGCAAACGAGATCGTCGGCGAACTCGAGGAGCAGGTTCTCCCCGAGCTGCTGGCAGGCTACCCGGGCGTGCATCACTCCTTCGAGGGAGAGCAGGCCGAGCAGCGGATCTTCATGTCGGCCATGTTGCGTGGCCAGGTGCTCGCCTTCCTGGTGATCTACGCACTGCTCGCCGTTCCGCTGCGTTCCTACATCCAGCCGCTCATCATCATGACCGCCATTCCCTTCGGCCTGGTCGGCGCCATCGCAGGCCACATGCTGCTCGGGTACGACTTCAGCATGTACTCGATCATCGGCTTCGTGGCGCTTTCAGGTGTGGTCGTGAACGCAAGCCTCGTTCTCGTCGACCACATGAATCGCTTGCGCAGCCAGGGCGCGCGGCTGGCCGAGGCCGTTCGCGACGCCGGGCGAGCCCGCCTGCGAGCGATCATGCTGACCTCACTCACCACCTTCGTCGGTCTCTCCCCGATGATGCTCGAGCGCGGCATGTCTGCACGCTTCATGATCCCGATGGCCATCGCGCTCGGCTTCGGTGTGATCTTCGCCAGCTTGATCACACTCTTCTTCGTGCCCTGCGCGCATCTGGTCGTCGAAGACGTGGCCCTGCTTCTTCGCGGCCGTAGAGACAACCGCGGCCCTGCGCGTGTGCGACGGGCAGCACGGGAGGCTGCGGCGGAGGGTTCGGCCGAAACCCTCGGAGAGGGTGACGCTCCGGCTGAGGGCTGAGGCTCAGCTCTATGGCACCAACGTCGGCCTGGCCGCAAACCGTACCGGTGGGTGATACCTGCGTTGGCTGAAACGGGGCGTGGGTCGAACGGCCGTCGATCCGGCGGGCTTCCAGAAGCGGGGCTCCAGCTCCCGGACGGGCCAGGTGAGGGCAGGTGGCGGTGCCCCGACGCGACCCTCGGGCAGCTCACTTGGCGGTGCCTGGGCGATGGCCAAGCTCACACCCAGGGCGAAGCCCAGGAAAGGAGTGGGCAGGAAGGACCACGCGAGCCATCTACGAGCACCGCGACGCGATTGCGCGGGGATGGGGAGAGCCGGCGGAGCCAGCTCTCCAGTGGGACCCATATTGGGGCCGGGGACGGTCCAGGCTGATGCGGCCATGGTGTTCTCCCGGGGGGCTTGGGTGAGTGTTCGTCCCCACCGATCGGCAACTTGAGCCGTATCTGCGTGAATCCACTAAGTCTTTGATTCACAAGGGAAATTGCCGATCTCAGCGGAGCGCTACGCTGCATGGGGAGGCCCGCGATGACAGAGATCGACCGACGGGAGCTACTGCGCCGGGGGACGGCCCTGGCCTCTGGTCTCGGGATGGGGGCTGCCTTCACGCCCCTGGCCGCCGTCGCTGCCCCGGCTCCGCAGCCGGCGATTCGCCGCACGGTTCGGCTCGGACGGACAGGTCTCGAGATCAGCGATATCGGCTTCGGCAGCAGCCGCCTGGCCGGTGACGAAGCGCTCGTGGGCCGGGCGTTGGATCGCGGAGTCACCTTCTTCGATACGGCCGAAAGCTACAAGGGGGGCGAGGCCGAACGCACACTCGGCCGAGCGTTGGCCGGAGATCGCGATCGCATCGTTCTCACCAGCAAGGTGCAGGACGGGCGGTCCGACACCCGTGACGAACTGATGTCCCACCTCGAAGGAAGCCTCGAACGTCTGGCGACCGATCGTGTGGATATCTACTTCCAGCATGCCGTGAACGATGTGCGCCGGCTCGAGAACGAGGAGTGGCTCGAGTTTGCGACCCGCGCGAAGCAGCAGGGCAAGATTCGTTTCACCGGGTTGTCCGGGCATGGTGGCAGGCTGGTCGAATGCATCGATCGCGCGCTCGACACCGACCATGTCGATGTCGTGCTGGTCGGATACAACTTCGGGCAGGATCCGGCGTTCTATGAGAGGTTCATTGGCCGGTTCGATTTCGTCGCCCGGCAGCCCGACCTTCCGCGTGTACTGGCACGCGCCAAGGAGAAGAAGGTCGGTGTCGTGGCGATGAAGACGCTTCGCGGTGCGCGCCAGAACGATATGCGGCCGTACGAAGGCGCTGGGGCGACATTCGGCCAGGCAGCTCTGCGCTGGACCCTTGCCAGCACATTCGTCGATGCGGCCATCATTACGATGAAGAATCTCGAGCAGGTGGATGAGTATCTGATGGCATCCGGTTGGGACGCTCCACATCCTGCCGACGCCGGCCTGCTTACCCGATACGCCCGCAGAACCGAGCGGAGCCAATGCCGCTATGGCTGCGCGGAGTGTGAGGCAGCCTGTCCGACCGGAGTCGAGATCTCGCAGGTGCTTCGCACTCGAATGTACGCAGCGGACTACGGCGATCTGGAACTCGGCAGGGAGGAATATGCGACGCTTCGTCGGGACGCGGCGCCTTGCCTCTCGTGCTCGGGAGCGCCGTGCGCCACGGCTTGTCCCCACGCTGTCGCAATTCCTGAACTCATGCGTTCAGCCGGTAGGATGCTGGGCTGATCGGAAAGACGAATCGATTCCAACGGCTTCGCCGGCCCCAGCTTCCCGATGCGGCGGCGCGCAGCTATCGCCAGGAACGGCTCGCCCAGTTCTTCCTGCCCATCTCCATCTCGGTCATGGAGGGCGGCTTCGTCGGGGTGATCGCCGACAAGACCTTCCACGTTCATCCCGCGGCCCTGGCACTGATCAGCGCCGCACCGATGTTCGGGAATCTGTCGAGCGTGCTGTGGGCGCGTTTCGCGGAGGGCCGGCGCAAGGTTCCGCTCCTGGTCGGGATGAACGTCCTGCTGCTGGCATTGGTGGCCTCGGTGGCATGGGTGCCCGCGGGTGCACTCGGGGGTTGGCTGCTGATTGCTGCCCTGGTTGCGAGCCGCCTCGTGATTGGCGGCGTGGTGACGGTTCGCAGCGTCATCTGGACGGTCAACTATCCAGCGGAAGTGCGCGCCCGGGTGACCTCGCGTCTGACCGTGATCTCCAGTCTGGTGCTGATCGCCACGTCGCTCGCCGGCGGACTGATTCTCGATCGCGATCCGAACGCGTTCCGGCTGATCTACGCCGGTGCCGCGCTTCTGATCCTCCCCGGTGTGCTGGCCTTTGCGCGAGTGGAGTTGACTGGGGAGGAGACCCGTGGCTCGGTCGCGATCGGCGCGGAGAGCCGAAGAGAGGATGCCGGCCCACTAGCCGCGCTGCGCATCCTACGCACCGATCCGACCTTCGCACGCTACCTCGCCTGGCAATTCCTGTTGGGCGTTTCGAACATGATGACAGAGCCCATCGTGCTCTACGTGGTCTCGCGCCAACTCGCGGCGAGCTACACCGTGAGTATTGGCCTGCTGACCGTCATCCCGATGGCGTTGGCGATCGTGACGATTCCCCTCTGGGCCGGATACATCGATCGCGTCCACATTACCGAGTTCCGATCTCATCACAGCTGGTTGTGGGCCGTTTCCCAGGCACTCACCGGTGTGGGTGCGATCACCGGATCGCTTGCATGGATCGCGGTCGGCAGGACGATGCTAGGCATCGCCCGCGGCGGGGGAATCCTGGCCTGGCAGCTCGGACACAACGATTTCGCCCATCCGGAGCGGGCCGGTCTCTACATGGGCCTGCATGCAACGCTGACGGGCCTGCGCGGCGCCATCGCGC
Source organism: bacterium (assembly GCA_024228115.1). Lineage (NCBI taxonomy): Bacteria > bacterium. Next base: position 2,398 of record JAAETT010000232.1, on the reverse strand, counting down.
CGTTTCTCGGCATGGGGCTCTTCCTGGGTGTGGCCGGCTGGGATGGAATGGGAGGTTTCGCGCTCGTGGCTTGTGCTCTGGCCAGCGGAACCGCGACTCTGGGCTTCAGAAGCCTTCATCGCGGGCTCGCACACCGCGCGGGGTAGAGTGGGCAGATGGATCAACCCGACGAGACCGTCCCTGCCTTCGCCGACTCGGTAGAGTGGGCCCTCTCGACGACCCGAAGCGTCCGGCGGCGCCTCGATTGGGAGCGACCGGTCGACCGGGGCCTGATCGATGCTTGTATCAACGTCGCGGTGCAGGCCCCCACCGGCGCCAACCTCGAGGCATGGCGTTTCCTCGTCCTCGACGAGCCGGAACCGAAGGCGGCGCTGGCTGCGCTCTACCGCAGGGCGATGGAAAGCTATGCAGCCCTTCGACCCGATTCGAGTGGTCCGAAGCCCCGCGCCAGGGAATTGGCCGACCGCCTCGAGACGACCCCTGCATTGATCCTGGTCTGTGCCGAAGGCGCCCCGCCGATGGAAACGAATGCCATGCGGGTCGCGTTCTACGGTTCGGTACTGCCGGCCGCGTGGTCCCTGATGGTGGCCCTCCGGGCTCGCGGGATCGGAAGCACCTGGACCACGCTCCACCTCGTCCACGAAGCCGAGGCTGCCCAGGCCCTCGGCATTCCCGAAGGTGTGACCCAGACCGTGCTTCTCCCCATCGGCCACATGGCGGGGGCCAATCTCCGCCCTGCCAATCGCCGCCCGGCAAATCAGGTCACGTATTGGAATCGCTGGGGAAGAGAAGACAGCTCGGGTTAGGCCGGGATCACGCAGAACCCGCAGGAGATCGGCGGTCGCCCCTCAGCCCGGCCGCTCCACCTCTTCAGGTACGGTGGATATGGGCTCCGAGGTTTCGCAGTCGCTCATCGATGCGCTCATAGCCTCGGTCGATCTGATGGGCATTCATGATCACGGAACGCCCTTCAGCGCAGAGCGCGGCCGCGACGAGCGCCATTCCGGCACGAATGTCGGGAGACGTGATGGTCTCGCCCTGAAGGCGGATCGGGCCGGTGACGACAGCCCGGTGCGGATCGCATAACACGACCCGGGCACCCATGGTGATCAAGCGGTCTACGAAGAAGAGGCGGTTCTCGAACATCTTCTCGTGGATCAGCACGGTGCCCGATGCTTGCGTGGCGAGTACGAGGGCGATCGAACTCAAGTCGGTCGGGAAGCCGGGCCACGGCGCGTCATCCACCTTGGGGATTGCACCGTCCATATCGTCCTGGATCACGAGTTCTTGTTTGGCCGGAACCCGCAAGGTCGTTCCGTCGATGCGCGTCTCGACGCCCAGGCGCGCGAAGACCATCAACATCATGCGCAGATCATCGGGGACGACGTCGACGACCTCGAGCGCGCCGCCGGTCATCGCTGCGATGGCGACGAAGGAGCCGATCTCGATGTGATCCGGGCCAACCCGATGGGCTGCGGGGGAAAGTTCGGAGACGCCCTCGATTTCGAGCATGTTGGTCCCGATGCCGCGGATCTGGGCACCCATCGCGTTCAGGTATCGGCAAAGGCCCTGGACGTGGGGCTCGGAGGCCGCATTGGCGATGCGCGTATGGCCCTCGGCAACCGTGGCTGCCATCACGGCGTTTTCGGTCGCCATCACGCTGGCTTCATCGAAGAAGATGTCCGTGCCGCGAAAGCGACCGTCGAGGCGGAGATGCACCTGGCGTTCGCGGCTCTCGACCTCGGCCCCGAGCAGACGCAGGGCGTGCAGGTGGGTATCGATCCGGCGCCGTCCGATGCGGTCGCCGCCGGGGCGAGGAAGCACCGCGCTGCCGGTGCGATGGAGCAGGCCCGGCGCGAGCAGGAACGAGCCCCGGATCGCTCGGCCAAGTTCCGCGCTGGGCGCCGTACCTTCGAGGGGCGCCGTGTCGATCCGGAGATCGCCGGTGTCCGGATCCCTGGTAGTGACGACGCCCATTTCCGACATGATGCGCAGTTGCGTGGAGACATCCCGGATGTCCGGCACATTGCTGAGACGTGACTGGCCTGGAGCCAGCAGGGAGGCTGCGAGGACCGGTAGCGCTTCGTTCTTGTTGCCGGCGGGCTGGAGTGTCCCAGAAACGGGCCGACCACCCTCGACGACGAAACAATCTCCGCTTTGCTGCACCTCAGGAAGCTAGCGGACGCTTCCGGAAGCGGGGACGTTCCTTGCGAACTTGCGTTGCCCGGGTTGTGGGTCCCCCACAACCCGGGCAACGCAAGTTCGCAAGGAACGTCCCCGCCCCCGACTAGTCCCTTGTCACACCAAAAGCTGGGGGTAGAGTCGTCGCAGTGTCACGCGGGCTTGTTGGGTCGTGAATTGCCAGTCGACGCCCTTCGTCGTTCGGTTGCGATCGTCT
>JAAETT010000231.1 GCA_024228115.1 bacterium | reverse complement strand
GCAGCCACACTCGCTGCGTTATCACTTGTCACTGCATCACTACTTGTCACTGCATCATCCGCGCCATCGGTGTCACTCACCGTCTGGACTGCTATTACACTACCATCTTCATCACTCATCGATCAATGCTCCTTTAGCATCTGTAAAAAATCCTCTGGTGCTGCCAACTTAAGCTCAGATTCGAGCCACAACCCGTAGTCTCGCAAGCCAGCGTTCCTCGCATGCTTGTACGGGTCCGCGTCAAATGTTGTGCCCCATGTCCCTGCAGTTGTTAAGCACCTGTGCATGAACGCCCGGCCAGGCCTGTCGCTCATCAGTTTACGTATCCGCAGCAGCTCCAGTTCCCGCGATTCTACACCTTTAGATAGCTTTTGACTATCAATCTCGTCGTACGGCACTACTGCGCACCTGCTTGCTGCATAGCGGCATTGAGGACGCTGTCACCAGCCGTGCTTGTCTCGGATGCGGTCTTTGCAACGTTCGCACTCTGCTCTGCCTGCGCCATCGCTTGCGCTTGTGCCTGAGCTTGTGCTTCCGCGTCGGCCATCGCTTGCGCTTCATCATTGCTGTTCACCATGGCCGGGTCCACACCCAGTGCTCCTGCGTACTCATCCACGGACTTGTTAATATTGATCTTGTGACGTGCAGCTGGCCAGACGGCCGACACCGCGCTGGTGTACTGTGTAAGCCTGTCGATCGCGCCAGTCGCGACCAATCGCTGTGCTTGCGCTAGCACCGAGACGTACTCAACTGACAGGTCCCTGTCGCGTAGCTCTTCAGGCGGCTCCGGTAGCACCCCATTGTCTTGCAACAGGTCAAACGTTCGATCGATGATCGGGTCTAACAGTTCTGTGTGTAATCTCTCTAGCACAGGCCCGAGCATAAGTAGCTTTTCTTCGTGCTTTTCAGCGACTTCTCGTGCAGTTATATCACGACGATCGGTCTCTGCAAGCATCAAGAATAAAGGTTTGTAGAACGCGACGTCGATGCGCCTCTCGATCTTTTCAATCTTATTTTCGACAGCCACCAGGTTAGGTTTAAAGTCGTATATACTCGACAGCCCCCCGCCGGTAGTTGGAACCGCGATGACGTCGCCCGCGCCTACCCGACCGTTATCAAGCGCGTTTTTGATCGTCGAGGGACCCTGCAAAGGTGGGTCTGCTTCTTTATCCACCATCTGAGCATGACGCCTCTCGGCAAGCTGTAGAGCTTTCGTATCGCCGAGCGCGGTCATCCCTGGACAGTCTGTCGCATACGCGTCTTCCGCTGTGACATCCCACCTGGGTACCACGACCGGAAACCGGTTAAACCCTGACTCTCGTAAAAACTGGTTAGGTTTAACGCCTTTGCCCTTACCAGTCTCATAGTAAACCGATCTAAAAGCTTTATGTCGTGCGAGGGGGCTGCTCCGATCTCTGTCGTCGTTCGGCTCAATCGCGTGCACAAGATGCACCCATGCCTCGGTGTCGCCTCGGTTCCATTGATCTCGGACTGGTGCGCTCACGTTATTGATACCGAACCCTTTGACGAGCTGGCCGACTGTCTCTGCATACTCGCGGTAGAACGTGTCAGCCTCATTTTTACCATTCAGAGCTACCATGTAGCTTCCGACGGTGTACGGACGGCACCAGATCACATTCTCAAAGTCGTGGTATACGCCCATGGCACCGATAGCAAACACTCCCAGCTCGCTGTATATCTGATGTAAAGAGTTATAAAGATTCGAGTGCGCGTATACTTTATACATGAGCTGCTGCACTGCGTGCAGCCACATCTTCACCGCTTGACTCTCATCGAGCGCGATGTCTCCTGACGACAGTCGGAACCACGGTCTGGCTGGGGATGTAACGCCCGCCATTAGCCCCGATGACAGCACTCGCGACGCGACGCGGCTTGTGTTGTTAATCTGTCTAGTGTTGCGTTTATGACCCTTGTTATTGTCATTATTTGAGACAAGGAACCTCCCCCGATGCGCCAGATGATAGTCCGACAGCTCTCGATATAGGGGTATGAAAGATGATCTTTCACTTCTTAAACTGCTTAATCGTTTATTAAAACTCGCGATACTAGGCATAGTCGTACAGCCTCGCATGCCAGGAGCACCCGACTTCTGATCCCGCGGACTCAGGCCACCCGCTCACTTTTGTGATCGACAGCTCCGGAGCGAAATAGTCCAACAGCATCTCCCCCGTCGGGTTGTTGCGGATGTACTCGACATCTTTGAAAAGATACACCCCATCAGTGATCTCCCCCTGTAAGTCAGTCGATCGGATACGCAGGTTTACACGACGGTTTTGAGTCTCACCGCAGTGCCACCCCCGGACGTGGAGCGTTTTGCCCATAGGCACCATGTAGTGGGGCACCATGCTCTGGTTGCCTCCCGCTGCGATCATGTTGTACACCCGGCCATCGTCAGTCTTGCGGTACACTTTGATGTGGCCGATCGCGACGCTGCTCGTGCCAAGACCTGCAACAGAGAAATTGTTAATGTATCGGACGTCGGACACTGACAGGTCGACAGGTGTTTGACCTGCCGTCGCCATCGTGAGCTGTTGCGCTGCCCCTGCGCCGTCCAGGTAGTCAAATCTAACTGCCTGCGCACCGATCCCACCAGCCGCATCATCGTCACTCTCGCACACGAACGTCATCTGTTCGCCTGCTGACGCAGGGGTAGGGACCTCGGTCGTAGATGTGGGTGCCGGGGATAGTTTATTGAACATGCATATGTCTTCGCCAGCAGCAGTATCCCCCATGTCTTTGCGCTCGCCGAACTTCTGTATCGGGGTGTATGCCCCGAGCATCGTCACTGCGACGGCGGACTGTGTTGACATCGCGAGGACCCACACGTGAGTCGTGACCATATCCAACTGCAGTATGGGGTCATCTCCACCGAGAACGTGATATACCGGGTTAGCTCTTGCGGGCTGAGTCGCGCTGAATGTGACCCGTACAGAGTCACGCATCGACTGTATCAGCATCCCTGTCGAGGACGCCGGGTTGCTAGTGACCCTCACATACTGCGAGAGGTCGAGCGTTACGAGAGTGGTACTCATCTACTGCCCGAGCAAAGTTTTGGTAGTGGTAGCGCCGAACGATGTCACCCCCGCGCCTGATGTCAAGATCGATCCACTGCGACCCTGTGACGCTGCACGACGTCTGCGTGCGTCTGCTCCCCCGCCGATAGATGCTTCTGCATCAGGGAGTCGGGGAGCCTCGGGTGCTTTCGGTGGGGGTGTCGGTGGT
>JAAETT010000230.1 GCA_024228115.1 bacterium | reverse complement strand
TCTCACGCGCCAAGTCCAAGCCTGGCAAGACGATCGCAACCGAACGACGAAGGGCGTCGACTGGCAATTCACGACCCAACAAGCCCGCGTGAAACTGCGACGACTCTACCCCCAGCTTTTGGTGTGACAAGGGACTAGTGGCGTGGGCGATGCGACAGAGCCGCGTTGAATTGCCCGAAGAACTTACTGGTGGTCGAATTCCTCGAACGACCTATAGCGTGTCGGCGCCGGTTGATCTGGTCGATGCGGGCTCCGGCCTCAACGAAGCGTACGCCCGGGTAGTTTTTCAGGCGTGGCGGATCTCGTCCTCGGTCGAGCAGGCGATGCCTTTGACCGAGGCTATTCGCCTCGTAAGAGCTGTGCAAGAAGTTCTTCTCCCGGCAGCGGAGGAGCGGCTTGTCGAACTGTGCCCCGAGTCATCCGCGACGGTTGCCGCATACGCAATGTCCCCGGAGATGGAAGAGGGCCTCTACTGCATCGCTGACATCGGTGCCTGGACAACTGACATTTCCTTCTTTCGCTTCACTGAGATCGGGAGCGGTGAGACCGGAAGGACCACCAAGGCGATTTACGCCGCCCGGTCGCATCGTGCGGCGGCGAACAAGGTAGATGAGCAGTGTCGCGCCCTGTTGCTGCAGCTTTACGCAGTGTCGGCGAACAGCTCCGCTGTAAGCACGGAGGAGATCCGGCAGCAGCGAGAGCGAGGAGTGTTCGGAGAGAAACCCGTTGTCCTGGAGGCCGCCAGGAACGCCAGGTTGCCTCGCCCCTCGCCCCTTGCGTACGCGTCAGACCTTGTGGGCGAAGAGATTCAGCGTGGTTTTGTCGAGACGCTGGGTGAGGCGTATGGAAAGGAGGGGCGGGAGGATCGCTGGAAGAACCAACTGACCCTTCTCCTGTCGGGGGGCGGGTTGTTGGCGATCACGAGAAACCGTAGAAATCTGATCATCTAGCCGTGGTCGCGCGCGAGTGCTGGTTTCTCGTCAGAACGGCGAATCGGTGTCGGTCGGATCGGTGTCGAGTTCGCGATCGAGAGCCGCGAGGTAGTGT
>JAAETT010000229.1 GCA_024228115.1 bacterium | reverse complement strand
TGATCCTCGGGAAGCCAATCCCGAAGCGAGGGCGGCAGGAGAAGCGACTGGTCCGGCTCGTAGCGTCGAAAGTCTCGCGGCATGGCTCACTCTAGCGAGACTCACCCCTCAATGGCCCTCTGCCGCGCAGACTCCTAGGGGGAGAATTTGTCACTTCCGATTGTCGAGGGTGCAATCCCGGTTGGACGAAGCCAGGACATACGCCAGTGAGGAAATTTCCGATGCTCCCGAATGCGGCCTGGGGCAGGTGAGCACACCGTCGTGGATTCATCGCCATGACTCGGGTCGCCTGGCCCATCGGTACCCTGTGCCTGCTCCTCCTCGGTGCCTGTCAGCAGGATTCGATGAGCATGGTCAGCGAGGCCAAGGCGCTGCTGGCCGGGAGCCATCCCGAGCGGACGCTCGTATTGCTCCGCGAAGAATCCGGACAATGCGGAGATCCGTTTCGGCTTCGCGATGGCTCTCATCCGCCTCGGCCGCGCCAACGAAGCTCTCCTGCCGCTCCGCGAATCTGCCCAGAGTGGGGAGTTCGGCGCACAGGCCGGCATCGTGCTCGCGAGCGCTTCCAGACGAAGCGCGACCCTGAAACCGTGAGGCGATTCGTCAGCTCGCGATGGATGCGAAGATCTCACGGGTATCCGCCCCGAGAACTCGGGACGAGCCTTTCGGCTTCCGTGCTCGGGGCTTCTGGATATCCAGGCCCGATTTCTCCGACGCGTCCGGCGGCAACGCGCAGACCGCTGACATGACGGCCCCGAGAGAGATATCGAGACGGCGGGATTGGCCCTGCCTGCGTGCGGCCAGAACCGAGGCCGCGGCGTGGACCGCGGTGAGTGGGTCGGCAGGGGCGTCCGCAACGAAGAGCGGTGCTCCGGGTACCGACCAGGCGAGTCCCGAAGCCGCGGCGACATCATCGCCGAAGCCGATTCGTTCTCGCTCCGTCTCGCGCAGCCCGTATGCAGTGATGCTCAGCCAGACCCGGCCAGGCTTCTCGTGAACCCATGCTGCGGCATCGATTCCCAACTGCTCCAACGCGCGCGGGCGGGACGCCTCGATCACGATGTCCGCGGCTCCGATCAACTTGTGCAGGGCTGCGCGGCCGGCAGCATCGTCGAAGTCGAGCGCGACGCTCGGCTTGCCCGCGTTGAGCAGGTCGAAGAACGCTGCAGGGCCAGCGCGTGCACCATCCGGGCGACCCTCCGACTCGACCTTGCAGACCCTGGCACCGCAACGCCGGAGCAGATCGGCGCATAGCGGGCCGGCCCACAACGAGGAGAGGTCGACCACGAGTGGCCTGTCTTCGGCGGGCGAGCCACTCGGGCCGCGCTCGGCAACGCGAAGCCATGGCTCATCGGGGGGCGGATCGTCGGGCCGGACCGCAGCGACAGCCAGGCCTAACAAACGCGCACGCTCGACGAGCTCGCCGAGAGGCCGAGCAGCGACAGCGGTGGAAATCGCCTCCCAGACGTCGGACTCACGAGGGGGAGGGATGTCGAGCCATGCAGACAGGGAACGGAGGTCCTCGCCGCGCGGAAGATTGGCGACCAGCCAGCCATCGGCCCCCGGGACCAGCTGCGCGCTTCCTCCGGGCGAGATCCGCCCTCGTCGCCGCAGCCCGGCCAATGCCGCGTGTTCCCCCAGGAGGGTTGCGCCGTCCACATCCTCCAGATCCGCATCCGGCGCGAGAGCGCGAAGCACGGCGACAGCCCCATCCATGCAACTCGGTAGCGGCACACTCGGCAGAACCGGCGCCTCCCCGGGCTGGCCGGTGAGCCAGAGCGCTCCGGACCGGGCCCACGCGCTGGCCGCGGATTCCCCGGGCGTCGTGAGCTGGAGCGACGCCTCGGGAAGGAGCTCGCGTGCCAACCGCTGTGCCCACGCGAGGGCCGGATCGTTCAACGGGGAGAGCCCGGTTCCGTCACTTCGTCTACCAGCCCCCAGGCCGAGGCGGATTCCGCGGAGAGTCGCTCGCCGGAGAGCGCCAGCCAGGCCGTCCGTTGTCGGCCGATCCGACGCGGCAGGCTCACCGTACCCCCGGCACCTGGCACGAGCCCCATGCTGATCTCAGGCAGCAGGAAGAAGGCATCAGGACGGGCCGTGACCCGCGTACAGAACGCCGGCAGCTCGACCCCCGCGCCGACGCATGCACCGTGGACATAGGCATGTACCCGCCCGGCAATCTCGGCCAGGAGTCGACCGGGATTTCGAGTGGAGCGAACCGCGTGAGCCGTCGCAGGATCGGGCAAGCTGCCGAACTCGTCGAGATCGCCGCCGCTAGAGAAGGATGGCCCGGCCCCGCGCAGCTCGACCGAGCGGATCGTTGGATCCTGGTGGACGAGGGCCAACCCTTCGCAAAGCCCATCGCGCATGGCCGCCGAGAACGCGTTGCGTCGCTCGGGACGGTTCAACACGAGTTCGAGGCGATCGCCGTCGCGCGCGATCCGAACGGCGGGTTCGCGAGAGCTTTCCGCCGGCTTGGGCTCGCGGCCTTCCAGCCAGGCAGCGAACTCCGGGCCGGCCTGAAGCATCCCGTAGACCCAGGATTCCGCGGTCAAGCCATCGTGGATGCTGCGCCCTTCGGAATGCCGCAGCAGTTGGACCAGCGCCAGCGCAGCCAGTGGAGTGCGGGAAACGACCGAGCGCAAGAGCGCGATCGAGGCCGGATCCCGGACGACGACGTCGGCTGCCGCAGCGAGCGGACGCAGGCCGGCATCCACCTCGTCCTCGACCCACGCCACAGACACTGCAGGTAGCTGGATGAGGCGCTCGGCCGCCGGCCCCATTGTCAGCCCGCCAGCTTCTCCGCGCAGATCCAGTGCCAGAACGCCGTCACCCGTCAAGGCAGACCAGCGCTCGGAGGCCGTCGGATCGCCGAGTTGCTCGACCAGATCCTGAGGAGAGAGAGCATCCGCCATGGCCTGATGTTATCGCTCGCGGCCGCCCGCATCCCACCTCCCTCGTCGGCGCACTACGGTACCGTGGTTCGCCAGGAGGACCGTCCATGGCCTATGACTTCGAACGACTGCGTGTCAGAACTGAAGACGGCGTGGCCTGGGCCACGATCGACAACCCGCCGGTCAACCTGATGAGCCTGCAGCTGTTCGGCGAGCTGGCCCGATTTGGCACTGAGGTGGCGGACGACGACGCGGTACGAGCGGTCGTGTTGCGCAGTGATGATCCGGATTTCTTCATCGCGCACTTCGACGTGGAGGCCATTCTCGAATTTCCAACGGATGCCCCCGCCAAGCGCGTCCCGGAAGCCATGGCCAACCCGTTCCACGCCATGTGCGAGACCTTCCGCACCATGCCGAAAGCAACCCTTGCCGAAGTCGGAGGTCGGGTGGGTGGCGGCGGCAGCGAGTTGGCGTCGTCCTTCGACATGCGGTTCGGCGCGCTGGGTCGAACCGTCGTCAACCAACCCGAAGTGGCCATCGGCATCCTTCCCGGAGGCTCGGGCACGCAGCGGCTTCCGCGCCTGCTCGGCCGAGGCCGGGCCCTGGAAATGATCCTCGGCTGCGACGATCTCGACGCGGAGACCGCGGAGCGTTGGGGCTACTTGAATCGGGCGCTTCCGCCGAGCGATCTACGCCCGTTCGTCGACAGGCTGGCCCGGCGCATCGCCTCGTTTCCCGCCGAGGCGATCGCAGCGGCCAAGCGATCGGTCGTTCAGGCAGAGGGAGACGTCGGACCCGGCCTGATCGAGGAGGGATTCCTCTTCGACGGATTGCTTCGAACCCGACCGGCTCGAGAACGGATGCGCACGTTCATGGATCGTGGCGGCCAGACCCGCGAGACAGAATTGCGGCTCGCTCAGGTGTGCACAGAAATGGGAGGCCCGGCGTGAGCCAGCTCGAATTCGATGAGAATGTCGCCAGGGCGCTCGAACGGATGTACATGACGCCGGACGTCGTCGGACAGCGCAGTGATTTCCTGCGGGCCGTGGCCTTGCGGGAAGGCGAGCGTGCCCTGGATGTGGGTGTGGGACCGGGCCTACTCGTTCACGACATGGCGAAGATCGTCGGCGAGAAGGGACGCGTCGCCGGTGTAGATGCTTCCGATGCGATGGTCGGCATCAGCGAGAATCGCTGCGCCGACATGCCTTGGACCGATTATCACAAAGCAGATGCCACCTCCCTGCCCTTCGACGACGCGAGCTTCGATGTCGTCACATCCTCCCAGGTGTACGAGTACGTGGCGGATATGGAGACCGCCCTGGCCGAGGTGCATCGCGTTCTGCGGCCGGGGGGCCGCGTCTTCATCCTGGATACGGATTGGGATAGCGTCGTCTGGCAGACACGCGACCGTGCCCGCATGCGCCGCGTGATGGACGCGTGGGATGGGCATCTACATGATCCGCATCTTCCCGCCCGTTTGGGTGCGCTCCTCGAAGCTGCAGGCCTGCAGGTGACCCATCGCGAGGCGATTCCGATCGTGAACCCGTCCCTGCATTCGCATTGCTACAGCTTCGGCATCCTTGCAGCGATTCAGGGATTCGTCGCCGGAAGCGGCGAGGTCAATTCCGATGAGGCCCAGGCCTGGGCAGACGAACTCCGCGCTCTCGGCGAGAGCGGCGAATATTTCTTCAGCATCAACCGGTACGTTTTCGGCGCCTTGCGCGCTGGCTAGCGAAGCGAGCAATCCATGGGACGAGCGAATGGGGGAACGGCTCGCGTCATCGCGATGGCCCTCGCACTCGGCACCGCCTGTGCCGGCGGAGGAGGCGGGGCGCCTTCGCGTGCCGAAGAAACGCCGAAGCCCGATTTGTTTCCCGGGATGTCAGCGGGGCTCGAGCGACAGCTCGCGGAACGCCGCCGTGCGGCGCTCGCCCGCGGTGCAGAGATGAAAGCCCTCGGGATCGATCCCTTCGAAGGCGAAGCGACACAGAGTCGGCTCACCGAACTCGGCATTCCATCCCTCGGCGGATGCACGACCGAAAAAGGGCGATTGCATCGGGAACCAGCGTTGAGGGCCCATCGCCAGCTGCGGCCCAAGGACTTCCGCTCCCGAGAGCCCAGGAGCGCGGACCCGAACCAGACCTACGAAGTGCTCGCACGACGCGCGGTGATTGCTTCCGTTTTCGTCAGCTGCACTCTCGAAACAGAAACCCAGCGCTCGCCGAGCGGTGGGTTCGAAGTGCGGGCCCAAGGCGCGCGCTTCAACGCGTTCTTCGATGCGGAAATGTCCTGGCTCAACCCTCGCCAGCGGTCCGATGCTCCCACCCTCCTCCATGCGCAACTGCACTTCGACCTTGCCGATCTGGTGGCGCGGGAAGCCAACCGGAACCCATGGATCTCGGAGATCGTCGGACGAGGCACCAGCCGAGACGCCGCCGAAGGCGATTTTGCGCTGCACTGGGCTGGGCGGCTCGGCAGGCTCCAGACCGAGCTTCGCCGCTTCGAAACCCAGCTCGACCGGGAGACGGCCCAGGGCTGGGACCCCGGCGCCCAGGTCAGATGGGTTCGGCTCGTTCGAGAGGGGCTGCCTGCCGTCCGCGCTGCGCTGCCCCGCGGGTGAGGTAGGGTGAAGCAGGCATCGATTGAACCGGGCTGGCCTCGCCTGTGACCCACGGGGTGAAATGAACGAGCGTGAAACCGGGAGTGCTTCCGAGCAGGAAGCCCAATGGATCCGCCAGATCGCCGACGGCGACCGGCGGGCGTTCGAGAAGCTCTACGAGGTCTACGGCCCGCGAATCTTCCGCTTTGCGATTCGCATGGTGAAAGAAGAGGGCAAGGCCGAGGAGGTCGTCGACGACGTGATGTTCGAGGTGTGGAAGAGTGCTGGCCGCTTCGAGGCGCGCAGCAAGCCGTCCACGTGGATCCTGGGAATCGCACGTTTCCGCGCGTTGAACGCCATCCGCGGCAAGAAGATCGATACCCGCGACATCGACGACGACGCTCCGATCGCCGACCCGGCCGAAGACGCCGGCGAGCAACTCGATCGGCTCGCCCTCGCCGAGCAGATCAAGGGCGCCCTGAACGATCTCTCTCCCGAACATCGAGAGGTCGTCGAGCTCACCTTCTTCCAGGGCTGCTCGTACAAGGAAATCGCGGACATCGCTGGATGTCCGGAGGGGACCGTGAAGACCCGCATGTATCACGCCAAGCGAAAACTGCAGCCCATCCTTTCCGCTGCCGTCGCCGGAGGATCCCCATGAGCCCGATGAATGAAAACGAAGCCCGAGAACTACTGCCCTGGTATGCCGCCGATTCCCTCGAACCCGAGGAGCGCGCAGCCGTCGAAGCGGCCCTGGCCGCAAGCGATGACCTGCGCGCCGAGCTGGCGGAGCTCCAGGTGATGCAGACATCCGTCGGCGATACGGCCGGCGAAGCCCAGTGGAACCCCGCCCTCATCACGCGAACCCTTTCGCGCATCGATGCCCACGAGGCAGAGAAAGCAAGAGCCAGCGGCTTCGGGCGCGTCGGCGAGTGGCTCCGAGAGAATCTCTTCACAGGTTGGGGCGGAGTGCCGACCCTCGCGAAAGCGGCGGTGGCCGCGCAGTTCGCCCTGCTCCTGGCAGTGGGCGGGATCTGGTTGGCCCAGCCCGATGATTCTGCCATCAGTGACCTCGGCATCTACGGAACCGTCGCCATCGACCCGGATGCGGCCCAGATCAAGCTGGGTTTCCAACCCGGGATCGATGAGACGACCCTGCGCGAAACCATCCGCGGCCTCGACGGCCGCATCGTCGACGGCCCCTCGGCCCTGGGCCTGTATACGGTCGAACTCCATAGCCTGAAGAAGGAGCAGGAGGAGGAGATCGGTGAGCTGCTCGCGGACCTGCTGACGCGCGAGGACGTGATCCGGGGCGCGACGAAGGGCTACTGACGAGCGAGGGATGAACCTCTCCTGGGCTGCCCGTGACTCACGGACAACCCCGGTCGCCCCCGGCGACCCATCCCAAGGAGAAGTTCGATGTCGAGAAATCATCCCTTGCGCGGCCTCGCTGCGACGTTGGTCCTCAGCGGCGCCCTCGTGGCCCCCGCGACAGCCAGCGGGCCAATGCACGGCTACACGCCGATCAGCGTTTCACCGGGTGGCTACGCCCAACAGGCAACCCAAGCAACCCAGGCAAGGCAGGCGCCCCAGGCCGTTCAGGTCCGGCCGAGCATCACCGGGCGAGACCGCGTCTCGCTCGATCGCAACCGGGTCGGTGCGCAGGTGGGAGATTCCCTCCTGCGTCTGGCCCCGACCACGAACAACGGCCGCTTCAGCCAGTTCGAGAACTATCAAGGTTCGATCTCTGCCGTTACCCGCGTCGATGGCGACAACTACGGAACCATCGTCACGAACCAGAACGGGAACATTCTCGGACTGATCGGGAACAACGGCATCGTCGATTCGTCCGCCGGCATCGGTGTGGAGACGAAGGGCGACAGCAAGACCGCAAAAAGCGGCGGGGAGAAGTAGCCATGCGCCGCTCCCTCCGAGCACTCGTGCTGCTCCTGGCCGTCGCTGCACCCGCAGCCGGCGAAGCCCCCGCACCCCAGACGCGCGAACAGGCCCTGGCCCAGAACGTCTCGAAGGTGCGTCAGGTTCTCGAACAGGAGGCTGTCACTGAAGACCAGGAACTGCGACGACGGGCCGGTTGTTGGCGATCACGAGAAACCGTAGAAATCTGATCATCTAGCCGTGGTCGCGCGCGAGTGCTGGTTTCTCGTCAGAACGGCGAATCGGTGTCGGTCGGATCGGTGTCGAGTTCGCGATCGAGAGCCGCGAGGTAGTGT
>JAAETT010000228.1 GCA_024228115.1 bacterium | reverse complement strand
GACCACTTTCGCATTTTGATTTTTAGATAAAAATTAGACCGTGCGCCCTTGAATTGAGTTCTTCAGTGGATAAGATTAGCTGCATCATTTTCGCCTTTTGATTTTTAGATAAAAATTAGACCGTGCGCCCTTGAATTGAGTCCTTCAGGGGAAACGATTGGCTGCTTCGTTATTGCTTTCTGATTTTTAGAATCTCCTAGACACTACAGTGCAAAGCATTTAACATTAACATGATCAGCTTCCATTTGAGGAAAGCTGGTTGCCACTCTGACATGTCTCACAAATAAAACAAAAATCGGATGCAAAAGCGGCTGAATTAAGCTGGTTGAAATGCAAAAAAATTGAATTCCGAAAAACTGCCCTTACGTACTGAAAAATCCGAAATTCAGGTCCCGATAACTTTTGACTGGAAATCGGTTTTAAAAAATAACCATAAAATTCGTGTTCAGCATCCCAAAAAACCCCCGGAAACCAGATTTCAGTAAATTTGAAGCAAGTTTATTTTTTTCCTTAAGTACTGCGAAATCCGGAAATCCGCCATAACTCCGCACCGGAAACCGGAATCCGGGATTTTAAAAAAACGCCTAGCGGTATTTGGCCACAGAATACGCATGTGAAATTTCAGCCCGATCTGATCAGTAGTTCTCGAGATATGAGAAACGACAGACAGACGGACAGAATGACGCGCTTCCTGTATATTAACCGGAGAACGACCCTTGTACCGCGCACAGTGGTGCGCGGTAATAACACTGGGGATGTTTAGGTGTGAACGTGCACCCAACCCAAACATACCCAGT
>JAAETT010000227.1 GCA_024228115.1 bacterium | reverse complement strand
GAAGCACACTCCGCATTCGCGCCACGGAATGGGCATCGACCACCCAAAACGAGATCCGTCAGCGTCAATCGCCGCGCGGCACGCTGAAACATTGGAAAGCCAGCTTCTCAGCCAACTTTCGTGCATAGTTCAGGCTAGGGAGTCTTCTGGTCGCCAGCTCCCGAGAGAACCTGCCGGCACTGATGGATGGCCAGGTTGCCCAAACAATGCGGCACGCTCCTTCCGCGGTAAACTCGGTCGGTCCTTCAGACGGAGCTTTCAGCATCCGCGACAGGTATGGTAGTCGTCTATCCCGTGTCCGGGGAGCCACTTTCAGTTCGGGCCCCTTTCCTACCATTGCGAATGCGGTGTCACGCCGATGGCTGACGACGAAAAGCAGGGACCGCGAGTAAATTCGATCTCGCTGCGGGTCGAGCAACTCGTCCTTGACACGCTCGGGCTCGGACCGCGGCGATCAGAACGGCCTAGCGCGGCTCCAGCCGGAGGAACGCTCTCGGCACGAAGCAGAACCCGGATCGGCAAGGCGTAGCGACGGAATTTGCACCTTTGCTCGGGCTACCTTGGCCGGATGCGAACAGATGCGAATGGCACGGTGGAGGTCAAGCGGGCAACGCTCTACGAGGAAGTCTGGACTGAACCCCTGACTCGCCTCGGTCCTCGCTACGGACTGTCCGACGTTGGCCTGGCGAAGCTCTGCGATCGCTTGCTGGTCCCACGGCCTGGTGTCGGATACTGGACCAAGCTGGAGCATGGCAGGGCGCCAGCTCGACCTCCGCTGCCGCCCGCGGTCGGCGAGATTCCCGAACTCGTCTGCCTGAAGCGCGGGAGGAGGCCCAAGGTACCGATCCAGAGCGTCCCAGTCGTGACCGTTGCCAAGCGTCTCACGAGTCCACATCCCCTCATCCAGAAGGCAGCCGACGCCTTCGCCCGCTCGGAGCCGGACAGGACGCATGGTCTCGTCTCTCCCGGCCCCGGGCACCTTGCGATCCGGGTCACACCAGCGCTTGAGCGACGTGCACTGCGAGCGTTCGACGCCTTGGCGAAGGCCATCGAAGCGCGTGGAGCAAGACTCGAAGTACGCAACCAACGGGGTAAGTTGTTGGCGATCACGAGAAACCGTAGAAATCTGATCATCTAGCCGTGGTCGCGCGCGAGTGCTGGTTTCTCGTCAGAACGGCGAATCGGTGTCGGTCGGATCGGTGTCGAGTTCGCGATCGAGAGCCGCGAGGTAGTGT
>JAAETT010000226.1 GCA_024228115.1 bacterium | reverse complement strand
GGGTGGCGCGACATCGAGAAGCTCGTCCGAGCTCTCACCGTGTCCGAAACCAGCGAAGAGGCGACTGCAAAGCGCGTCGCCTAGGATTCAAACCGGAGCCGCCGCTCAGAGAAGATCAACAGCGGACGGGACATCCCCGAACTCGTCGATGAGCTCGAATTCAACAAGTACAACGAAGTCTCCGGAGAACCCGGGGTTCACTGCCCGCAGTTCGCAGTATCCACCCCGGACGATCAGATGATCTGGGTGCTTCCCAACCACTTCAAGAGCAAGCACGGAGGCAACGATCAACGTTCCCGCGACAAGCGCACCGCCCAGGCGATCACAACCCGCGCAATCTACGAACGCCTACGAAGCCAGGGCCACGAGAACGTCGTTGTCCTTGGCGATCTCAACGACACGCCCGACAGTGACGAGCTGAGTCCTCTCCTGGCTCGATCAGACCTGCGGGACGTGTCCGAGCACCAAAGCTTCGATCCTGGCGAATTTTCCGGCCGGGAAGGCACGAACGAACGTCGAATCGGGAGCGGCGATTGCGCCAATTCCCCTTCTATCCAACGACTTACGACTTCTCGGACGGGAAGTAGGCTAATGTTGGTAAACTGCTACGCCGAGAAGTAGACCAATGGCTAGGTTTTCTGTTTTGCTTTACTTTCGCCCCTGGGCTGGTATAATGTTCCCGCAAGGAGGAATACGACAATGTCCAGAGAGAAATCGGTTCCTCGGAGCTCGGCCCTTCAGAAGGCTCTGCTTGACCCTGTAGCGCGAGAGGCACTGCGCCGCGCGATTCATGGGGACACGAAGGCGAGCATTTCTATTGAAGGCAAGGCTTACCGCCTAACCCCACAATTCACGCCGAATCGGCCGATCCAAGGCAAGCGCGGGCCAAAGCGCTAGCCAGGCACGCCGTCTGCTGCATCCGCCGACCAGTCGACTCCGAACAGGTGGCGCCCTCGGCTGTGGAACGTAGGCTGCAGTCGCATGGGGCGGGTTCGGGGCGCGCACGATCGAGGCCGAGCGCATCGGCACGCAGCTAGGGGCTGCCGAAAGTGAACTTCGCCTTCCCGGTACTCCTCGTCGTTCTCTTGGTGCTCCCAGGCGCAATCGTCACCCAGTCCTACTATCTCGGGAATCGGTTCAATCCGTCCGGGCCTTCTCCGTTTACCCCCGAAGGCGTTGGCAAAGCCGCCGTATGGGCGGGCGCGCTTCACTTCCTCTGGATCTACGGGGCGTCACTCGTCGGCGAACCAGTTCAACTTGACATCGTACTATCGCTTCTTCTCGGGCCGAGAGACTCGACCTTCGCCGCGACCGTTGCCTCAGCTACCGCGCACCCCCGACTAACTTTCACGTACTTCTCGACTCTCTACTTCGCGTCTTGGGCCGCCGGCCACCTGTCTCGGACTGTCGTTCGCAGATTCAAACTAGACATCAAATACAGCAGGGTGCGATTCAGTAGCAAGTGGTGGTACCTCCTAAGCGGCGAAAGACTTTTTTTCCCCGAGTCAGAAGTCGAGCTCGCGCTTGAGAGCGTGCTCAGGGACAACCGAGATCGACTCGGTCAGGACAGGCCAATCGCACCGGTCAGAGCCCCTACGATCGAGGAAACCGGACCGCCGCTGGTCTTCATATCTGCAATCGTCACGCACGGAGATAAGTCTTACGTCTATACGGGGTTGGTGTCAGCATTCAGCCTAACACGGGTCGGAACTCTCGACACAATCGACATCACGCTTGCCCACCGCCGAGATCTGGAGACGACGTCACCTCCTACGGCGAGTTTCGTAGACCGAGTCTCCGACTCTCGGTACTACAGCATCGACGGCAACTTCGTCGTTCTCAAGTACGAGCACCTCCAAGAATTGAATCTCGACTACTACACTCTTCTGCCCGAAGGCGAAAACAGCGGCGCACTGCCTTGGACTCAAGAGTTCGAACTCGCCTTGACTCCGGGAGCACTGAAGACAGATCTCTGCTGAGTAGAATCCCTCCCTTGCAGGCTCTCCGACCCGCAGCCAGAAGACGAGTCTCCGGCAAACCCGGGGTGGTTCACATTGCGCGATACTGGACGCTCGCAGGGATCGAGTCAAGCACGGTGACGCGGACGCGAAGGAATTGCGGCCAGGGGGCGGTTCCCCCTGCCGCCGTGCCCCTCGTCGGTCTTGGTGGCCGCAGCCAGATGTCCAACTTCTATTGTTCAGGCGGGGGGCTGGCGACTCCATCTATCAAGACGAGCTCGGTGACGTCGTTTCGACTATCGGGCCTCGCGACGCACCCATTCCGATCTTCGCCACCTCGATTTCGTGAACCTCGGGCTCATCCTCGTCCGTTGCAAACTGGGTGGCACGGTCCATCTCCTCGACACGCCCGCGGGTTTGAGAGCGGATGCCATCGTAGAGGCTCTCGAGATTGCGACCCGTCAACACCACTTTGTGGGTGGAGAACGTCAGCGTCAAGCGCTCATGCGGGTGATACTCCACGTTCATCAGGCAGTGATACGGAAAGCTGAACCAGCTCTCGGCCTTCCGGCGGAACTCCAAGGCCCGCGGCAGTCCGTCTGAAATCGCAAGCGGCGACTGCTTGAAGACTGCCTCATTGACCGACTCGAACGGTCTGGGTTCTCCGGTTCCCGGCATCATCGGCCCCACGCCCTGCCGAGCATGTCGCTCAAAGCTGTCTTTCGCGCCCATGGCTCTCCCTCCACAGCGGTCTTCCAACCGCTCTCGCACGCTCCATGACCAGCGCCGTTTGACGCCGTGCGTAGTCGCGTGCCTCGTTCATCATGCGCTGGATCCAGACCACGTGTGTTGGCGATCACGAGAAACCGTAGAAATCTGATCATCTAGCCGTGGTCGCGCGCGAGTGCTGGTTTCTCGTCAGAACGGCGAATCGGTGTCGGTCGGATCGGTGTCGAGTTCGCGATCGAGAGCCGCGAGGTAGTGT
>JAAETT010000225.1 GCA_024228115.1 bacterium | reverse complement strand
CGCGGGCCCGAATTCGGCTTCTACTTAGCCTCATGATTGTGGCTCCTCGGGGGCTCGATGAGGTCTGGTAACTCCATCAAGCACACCGACGGGGCCACTTTCAATTTGAATCGACGAAAGCCCTCAAGAATCTCGGATCAGCGCTAGGCTCCAGCTCGGCTAGATCATCACGAATGCCAGCGGAACCCCCAATGAAGCTCCTCTGCATCTGCGTCAATTTCCGCAGCTCCGACCTTACACTGCGCTTGTTGGCCGCCCTTGAGCAGGCACTCGACGGGCTCAACGCTGGAGTCACCGTCGTGGAGAACGGCTCGGGTGATGATTCGGAGGTCAGGCTTCGGAATGGGATCCAAGCGCTCTCTGGTCGCATCCCCGTGAAACTGCTGTGCAGCTCGGAGAACCTGGGTTTCGGAGGCGGGAACAACCTTGCCATCCGTGCAGCCATGGCCAGACCTGAGCCGCCGGATGTCTTCCACCTGATCAACCCCGACGCCGTACCGGAACCAAGAGCCCTTCGGGAGATGCTGGATTTCCTCGAGGCACACCCCCGAGCGGGGATAGCCGGTAGCGGAGTGGTCGATGACAGTGGGGATCCCCACAGCTCGGCGTTCCACTTTCCCAGTCCGCTTGGCGAGCTTGAAGGCAGGCTACGGCTTGGTCTGGTCTCGCGATTGCTGAAGAACTGGCGT
Organism: bacterium; assembly: GCA_024228115.1. Taxonomy (NCBI): domain Bacteria; species bacterium. The sequence goes on along the minus strand of JAAETT010000225.1, from coordinate 604 downwards.
GTCCCCATGACCACCGGCGGCCCTGCTCGCAGCGTTGACTGGGTCTCTGGCTCTAGTTGCACCCTACGGACAGCGATGCTCGACGAAATCGGGCTCTTCGACGAGTCGTTCTTCCTCTACTTCGAGGAAACGGATCTATGCCGACGGGCCAAGGCAGCTGGCTTCGAGGTCTGGACCGTGCCCTCGAGCGTCGTACACCACACCGGCGCGGTGATGACGGGACTCTATGACCTCACTCGGCGGCGCCCGGCGTTCTGGTTCGAATCCCGCCGCCTTTACCTGCAGAAGCACCACGGATGGGCCGGCCTGTGGATCGCCAACGTGGCATGGCTACTCGGCAGCCTGGGCTTTGAGCTGCGCCGCTTGCTTACAGGGCGACCTCGCCTCGATCCTCCCTGCCTGGTGAGAGACTTCCTACGCCATAGTCTCGGGTTGGCCGGTGCAGGCACCCGTACCTGATGGGTGGTGTTGGCGATCACGAGAAACCGTAGAAATCTGATCATCTAGCCGTGGTCGCGCGCGAGTGCTGGTTTCTCGTCAGAACGGCGAATCGGTGTCGGTCGGATCGGTGTCGAGTTCGCGATCGAGAGCCGCGAGGTAGTGT
>JAAETT010000224.1 GCA_024228115.1 bacterium | reverse complement strand
CCACTGGAAGGCGATGCCCGAACCGGCTTCGGAGATCCGCGAACACGCCCCGGAGAAAGCCTGCCGCATTGTGACTGTCGTGCACGTTCCCCGGCCGATTCCAGACGCGAAGGATCTGGCCGAGCTGGGCCAGGTGCGCTGTGAGCGGGTAGTAGGAAGGATCCTTCGGATGATGAGGGTTGAAGCCTCGCTCTGCACCGTCGACCTTGGCACCGGTCCGAAGGACCGTTCCATCGAGATCGATCGTCAGTCGAGCAAGGCGGCAACGCTCGACCTGGTCGTACACGAGTTCTCGGATCAGCTCCGACAGCTTCTCCAGCATCTGGGGGCTGAAGGCCTTCAGCCAGGCCACCACCGTGCGGTCGGAAGGCGTAAGATGCAGCCCCGCAAAGCGCAGCAAAATCGGATCGGTCCCGACGAACGCGAGATGCGTGACGCGTAGGCCTCCGATCACCAGAAGGCCGACCAACAGCATCATCATTCGCACGGCACCGTAGTCGCCATCGAGCGGGGTGTCTCGGAAGGCCGCGCGGACTCGACTTTGGAAGTCGATGGCAACCAAGAAGCGCCGAAACAGCTCCAGGCCGCCGTGGGAAGAAATCTTCTCCGCCGAGAACACGATGGGCAGATCGTTCTTGACGCGGGCCCGAATTCGGCTTCTACTTAGCCTCATGATTGTGGCTCCTCGGGGGCTCGGTGAAGTGTGGTAACTCCATCAAGCACACCGACGGGGCCACTTTCAATTTGAATCGACGACCACCCTCAAGAATCTCGGATCAGGGCTAGCAGCCGTGCGCTGGGCTTGGGTGTGCGTTCCTGGGTGTCGCGGTCGACGCCCACGATCCCGAAGCGCGGCTCGTAGCCGAAGAGCCACTCGAAGTTGTCGAGGAGCGACCAGGCGTAGTAGCCGCGTACGTCGATCCCGTCCTCCAGGCAGCGCACCAGGGCGGAGAGCGCCTCGCGGTAGTAGTCCACGCGCTGAGCGTCGTCGTCGGTGCCGATGCCGTTCTCGGTGACGATCACCGGCACGCGCGCCATCTCCGCCGCGTAGCGGATGGTTCCCTCCAGCGCCTGCGGCCAGTACTCGTAGCCCATCACCAGGACCGGGACGTCCTCCTCGGGCGGCAGCGGGCCTTCCGGCCCGAAGCGGGTGCGGCTGTAGGTCTGCACACCAACGAAGTCGTCCTCGCGAGCCGCCTCCAGAAAGGGCTCGAACGAAGATGCGCGTGCCTCCCTCAGCTTTTCCTCTCCGCCCGGGAGAGCGACGCAGTCCTGCATGGCGAGGGTCACGCCCACCGGGAAATCGCCAGGGCCGGCGCGCAGGACGTCCCGAGCCCGCAGGTGAGCGGCCAACATGGTGTCGCGGGTGCGCAGGGCATCGCTCAACAGGAAGGGTGAAAAGCGTTCGAGGTCGCTGCCACAACGTCGAGCCGCCTCGGCGGCGAAGGGCGCCAGCCGCTTCACGCCCTGGGGCGGCAGGATGCCCGCCGCGGACAGGGAGGCGGGCAGGTTCGGCTCGTTCAACGTGCAGGCCGTCCCGATCAAGTCGCCGAGGTGGGCAACGGCACGTTCGCAGAAGCGCGCAAAGCGCTCCGCGGTCACATCGCTCTCCCAGCCGCCGTCCGCCGTTACCCAGAGAGGGCTGGTGAAGTGGTGGAATGTCACGCAGGGCGAAAGGCCATGCTCGTGGCAGCAGGCCAGCAGACGCCGGTAGTGATCGAGGGCGGCAACCGAGAAGAGGCCCTCCTCCGGCTCGATCCGTGCCCACTCGATCGAGAAGCGGTAGGAGCCGAAGCCGAGCTCGGCGAGCAGGGCGATATCTTCGGGGTAGCGGTGCAACTGGTCGCAGGCGTCTCCCGAGGGCTCGCGGAAGGCCGTGCCCGGCGTGTTCTCCAGCAGCCAGAAATCGCTGTTCGTATTGTTGCCTTCCACCTGGTGGGCGGCGGTGGCCGCACCCCAGACGAAGTCGTCGCGAAAGGGAACGGCCACGTTAGAGGGCTTCGCGTCGAGAGAACGAGCGTCGAATGAGACCCATCCGCGGAACATAGCCGTCCTCCCGGTCGAGGATCCAGATTCGACTCGCTGTCAATCGTGCGCTTCACGGCGTCCACCACGGGCGTGGTCAACGACCAAGACGTGCTCTTCCCACGCACCGAGGCTATGACGGAGTGCCGAGGGGAGCACGTTGATCGCCCGCAAGGTCTAGCCCGACGAGGCCGTGCGCGATGGCGTACCAGGAACCCAATCCTGGTGGAGGGTGAACGATCTCCCCGGTTGGTCTTTGACGTCCGAGAAGCTCCAGGGTTGACCAATCGCTGGCGGATCTGTGGCCACGGCGACCGTTGGGCCATCCAGCCCCGGTGGTCGCAAGGGCTTCTCGACTGCCTACAGAAGATGCAACTAGCAGGCACAATGCTCAGTATGCCTGCGCGAACACTGAAGCAATCTGGGGCGGGAGCTTGCAGATCTACAGGACGAAGGGCTGCTAGCCGTGACTTGGAAGTGTGCACGAAAATTCTGCTTCCGATGATCTCGGCGAGCCGGTATGATGCACCGGATCCATACTGAAGCAGCCCCTATTCCTGGATGCTCAACTAGCTCATCCTGTGCTGACCGGAGATATTGCCTTGCGCACCATGACGCCGTTCCTTGGTATTCCGCATTACGTCATTCGTATCCTCGTTCTCCCCGTTGTCCTTCTTGGGAGTTCGGCCTCCGAAGCGTCCTTGATCGCCCATTGGACCGGTGACGGTACGACGCTCGATGCTTCGGGGAATTCGCACGACGGAACCCTCGTGAATGGCGCCACCTATGGTACCGGCGTGTTGGGTCAAGCGTTCTCGTTCGATGGTGTCAACGACTACGTCACGGTTCCCGGGAATGCTGCACTCGAGCCGTCCATCCTCAGTGTGGCCATGTGGGTAAACGCCTCAGCCACTGGCGGGATTCGGCTGCTGGCAGATTCCAGCCACGGAGGAACCGGAGGTGTCAACCAGAATGGCTGGGCCCTGCAACTGAACGGTGCCGGACAGCTTTCCTTCGCTTATGGGAACGGATCCGTCTTCCCTGAGGTCACATCCAGTACCGTCGTTGCCGATGGCACGTTTCATCATGTCGTGGCAATCCTGAACGGAACGACCATGCAGATCTTCGTCGACGGATCGAGCGACGGGACCGGGATCTACTCGGGAACACCAACCGATTCGACGGCCAATAGCGGCAACATCCGCCTGGGCGACCACTACCAACTATCCCGACCGCTGAATGGATTGCTGGATGACGTCCGCATCTACGACCACGCTCTGGGGCAGACCGAGGTTTCAGCCCTCTTCAACGTTCCGGAGCCGTCATCGTTGGTGCTTTCGGCTCTGAGCTTCCTGGTACTGGGCATGTCTCACCGGCGATCAGAGTAGAGCTGCCCTTCGCCTCTCGGGCCTGGCGGTTGATCTTTCGAGTTTCCATCGCTCATTGCTGTACGATGGGCTGGCAACGGGAATGCGTCCAGGAGCGCGTATGCCCGTCCCCCAGAACCAGGCCGATCTCGACGCAGACGTCGCGGTGCACACGCACAAAGCCGTGAGCGAGGATCCCGAAGCGCAGGAAGCCCCGGAGCTCCCGCTCGACGAACCGCTGCACAGGACGTTCGCGGGCCTGCGAGCAGCGAGGAAGGTCTCCAGTTCCGTTTGAACGGTGCCATGGAGGACGCCCTCCTCCGGTCGTCGCCGGCCGTAGGGCTTGCTCCGGCGGAGGCCGTTTCCGTGGAGAGAATAAGAGGCAACGGGTGGAAGTGCGGCCATGTTGCCAGACAATTTCCAGGTGCGTACCGGGCGCGCGCTGCATCGAGCACATGCGACGCGGCGATTCCGGGCAGAATCGCGTCCGCGCATTCACGCGCCGTCACCGGCACGGGTTGACGGTTCACAGGGGGACAGCGCGCCTGGCGAATGTCGCCGTCTGGATCGTGGCTTCTGGGGGCGACGAGGAGGAGCATACGGAAGCCGAGGCGTTGGAGCGGATCGACCTTCATTCACTCGCCGGCCAACTAGCCTCTGCCAGCGGCCTCCTTGGGCGGCCGAAGCCAGATTGGCGAGGACCACGCCCGCTCGCGGACATCCGCAAGACATTCGTCGGCAGGATCGAAATCCGGGCCTGAAGCCGGGCAGGCACGAGCCTTCAAGCAGCGTCCTCGCGCGTCCCTGTCGCAACGAACCGGGTCGCCGTTGATCGCGGGTGTCGGGGCCTGTAGAGCACGGACGTAGTACAGGAACTCCTGGGAACCGTCGTATTCCGGATCGCTGAACTCGAACTGGCAGCCCGCCTCTCCAGCCGTGCATTCGAAGGTGCGCCACGGGTCGTCGATCCGCTCCGGAATCGATTCATCACCCTGGATCTGCGGCCGGACCCGAACCACTTCGATGCGCTCGATCGGTACGCGCCGGTCGCTCGGGTGGTAGCACTCGCCGCGGCACAGGCGTTGGAGTCGTTCGGCAGACAAGCCTTGGGTGGTGGTTTCCGGACAGCCGGGCTTCTGCTCGAACGAGCCTGCCGCCCGCACCGTGAAGCTCGGCGCCTCGGCCGTGAAGACTTCGCTGCCCATGGGCGCGGAGCCGTTCGGGCCATTCTCCAGATCGAACCACAGGAGAATCCGAGGCCCGCTGGTCCCATAGGCCTGGCGGCGCTCGAGGGCATCGAAGATCTCGCCTCGACCTCGACTTGCGGCATGCACCGCCACCAAACCCGAGGTGTAGTAGAAGGATGCACCCCGCTCGAAGGTGGTCGCCAGCCCAGCCATGGCCGAGGGCTCCTCTGCCGGCTCTGGCGAGGCCGTCTGCTCCGGAGTGAGAAGATCCGTCCAGTCGTCTCGAAACCCGTAGGCATCACCGAAGGCTTTGCGTCCTACTTCTTTGTAGCCGGGCCCGGGTCTCGCTTTGTGGTTGTCGCTCGACCCAATCAAACCAAAGCGGAAGGCGCCCTCTTCGCTGCCCTGCTCAGGACGGCGCGAGGCCAACCCGTACTGGGCACTCATGTTGGGTCGATACTCGTAGGCCGCAAGAAACGTGCGAGGCTGGCCGCAGTCGAGCCAGTCGTTGGGGCGCGTCCCCTCGACGACGGAAAACGGGGAATGGTCGAGTGCGCTCTCACGGGCCTTCGCGATTCGCTCTTGGCAGCGTTCGGAATCCGGCTCCTCGCATCGCCCGCGGATGATCTCGCCTGCCTGCCAGCAACAGGGGAGGTAGTCGTCGGTCGGCGCGGCACAGCTCTTTTGCCCCGCCTCGTCGACGACGGCATCGACCATGGGCACGACGCGCTCGGATGCACCATGCCCCGAGTAGACCTCGAAGAGACGTTGCCGGGTTGAGTCGTTCTCGCCTGGTCGTAGCTGGTTGGCGAGATCTGAATCCACCGGTGCGTGGATTCCCCAGCTCGTACCGTGGGGGATCACCAGGCTGCGGAAACCCCAGTCTTCGAGTTTGCTGAAGAGTTCCTTCGGTGTTTCCGCTCCCTCGAGGCAATCCGCCGGAAGGTCCCGCACCGGAGTGTCCTTGGGACACGCCTCCATCGCGCGTACATCTCTCGCGAACGTATTGAAATCCATGTAGGGCTGAAGGTTTCCCAGGTCGCCTAATGTCATTCCGACGCGCAAGACTGCCCACGCGGCCGAAGGCACGGGCGCCGAGAAGAGGCCACCTTCGCCCGCACCAATGGGTCGCGTGGGGACCCGTTCGTCTTCGGTCTCCAGCAGGATCACGTTCTTGTGGCCATAGTGCCGACGACCGCCGCTGCTTTCGGGGGAATTCGCAGACTGGGTCCACTCCCAGCCCAGGAACGAGACCATGTCCGGGTTCTCCGGATCTCCAGCCACCGCGTTGCATTCCCGGATCGATTCCTTGGTCTCGGACCACTGCCACGGGGTGATGTACTCCGCGTGATCGTTGATGCTCCAGAAGTCGAGTTCGGAACAGAAGCGCGCGAAGTCGCAGGCATCGGCCGGGGGATGCACGCCTTCGCCCTGCATGAGGGGCAGGCTGAAGATGAAGGCATCGCCCGAGTACGTCGTGTGCACGTGGAGATCGCCGAACAAGATCTGGGCAGACGGGTCAGCCCGCAGCGACTCGGCGGTAGCACGACGTTCCTGGTCGCGGCTCGCGACGTGGGCGGCGGGGCGGGGCGTACTCGAAACCTCGCCGCGGGGATGACGTTCGCCGGTGACGCCCTCGGACAGCAGGGTGATGGCGCCGAAGATCAGCAGCAGAAGCAGGGCCAAGGGAAGCAGGATCCAGCGCAGTAGCCATCTGATCATCGACGGGTCACCTCACGGGGTGAGACGCTACCAGAGCGGCCGGGAAGGTGATCCCGACCGGGTTCAGTCGCGCGGAGCGCGAAGCCTGGAGCGAAACTCGCTGGGCGTCATCGCCGTCCAGCGGCGGAACGCCCGCGTGAAGTGGGAGGCATCGGTGTATCCAAGCTCGAGCGCGATGTCGGCCATCTTCGCGTCCGTCCGGATCATGCGTGAGCGGGAATACTCGAAGCGCATCTCATCGAGTAGCCGGCGCCACGACGAGCCCTCTTCGTGCAGCCACAGCCGCACGGTTCGGGGGCTCGCACCAGCGATCTCTGCGGCAAGGCCGATATCTAGCGGCACGCGACCGACCAGCGGCCCGAGCGCATGCTTCAGCCGGCCAGTAAATCCCTCCGAATCGGCGAGGACTTCGTCGTCCCCAACGCCTCCCGCAAGGACGCGCCTTCCCATCGGCTGTATCAGGAGTTCACGCGGCACGTGAATTCCGGTCGCGGGGCCTCCCCGGATGCTCTCGGCATCCGCCAGGAGTCCATGCTCCGCCGTCCAACCGGCTCCGGCAGAGCGGACCCAGACCTTTTCGGGCCGCCACCCGGGCTCCGCGCGCCGCACCACGCTGACGAAGAGCATCAGTGTGTACTGCTCTACCACATCGCTTCCGGCTCGCAGGTAGTGCTGGTGTTGGCGATCACGAGAAACCGTAGAAATCTGATCATCTAGCCGTGGTCGCGCGCGAGTGCTGGTTTCTCGTCAGAACGGCGAATCGGTGTCGGTCGGATCGGTGTCGAGTTCGCGATCGAGAGCCGCGAGGTAGTGT